>JADZFI010000531.1 GCA_020850025.1 Saprospiraceae bacterium | reverse complement strand
TGTGGCGTAGCGAGTCCGCTGGGCGGCTTCAACCGTTTGGTTACGGTAGGTACTGAAGACCTCACGCTTCCAGCTGTATGCTTCAACTCCTGCGATCCATGCGTATTGCCTTGTCCGGTAAATCCGAACAAGATCGTTTGCGACAACATGGATCAGTACAACACTACCCAACGTCTTGCCCAGCAGAACGTAGCCCAGAATGGTGCTGCCAACAGCTGGTGGAGTACCTGGAGTGGCGCCGGTTTCGGTGGTGCTGAAGACGGTATTGTCAGCGCAGAGCAGGCTAACTCTGCCCCTAACTCCATGAAAATCCTCTCCACGGCTACTGCCGGTGGTCCGCAGGACGTAGTGTTGAAACTCGGCAACAAAACCACCGGCCGCTATGAGCTGAAATGGATGTACTACATTCCTACTGGCAAACAAGCTTACTACAACATCCAGAACGTAGTGCCGATCGGCGCCGGCGCCTGGAACCTCGACGCTTTCTTCGGAGCCAACAACGCGGGCTTGATCCGCATCGGTGCAGGTCCAATCCTAGCTGAATTCACTTACCCAACCGGTGAGTGGTTCGAAGTACGCCACATCATTGACCTCGACAACAACCTGCTCACCATGTGGGTAGATGGTCAGTACGTGATCAAAATGGCTTACCCGAACAACCTGGGTGGTATTGACTTCTACGGTATCGACAACAACCACACCAACTACATTGACGACGTTGAGTACATCCAGCTTCCGCCGGTAACGTTCAATGTTGACTTCTGCGCCAATGCAGTTGACCTGAGCCTCTACTTTGGCCAGGCTACCACGCAGACCACGCCTATTCAGAGCAACATCGGTATCACCAATTCTGCTACTGATCCGGAAGTTACCTGCTGGGGTGAAGACGTAGCTGGCAACAACGATGTTGTGAACACCTCTATGTGGTACACCTTCACCGGCGACGGCGAGAAATACCACATTGAAACGGTACCATGTAATGCCGCCAATTACATTGGCGTTGCACAAGACGATCCGGGCGACACCCAGATGCTGATCTTTGCCGGCGACGATTGCGATGACCTCACTGAGGTAGCTTGCAACGACGACCTGAACTTTGCCCTGTTCCAGGACTGGCGTTCCGGTCTGGATCTCGAAACTGTGGTTGGTCAGAACTACTACATGCTGATCGATGCATTCCAGTTCCAGGGTGTGGTAGCTCAGGGTGAATTCTGTATCGAAATCACCCGAGTGCCAAGCGTAGCTTGCGCCGATGGTGTGGTTGGTACGTACACTGTAAATAGCAACTTCCTGTGCTTCGAAGCTAACCTGGCCGACCTGATCAACATTGACGCCAACAGCTTCGTACTGCCAAACTCAGGAGCAATCAACGGTATGGCCTGGGCCATCACCAGCGCTCCTTGCGACCCGAACGCACTGCCTACTGAGAACGACATCCTCGTAGGTAGCACCGGCTTCCTGCAGGATCCTTTTGTTGTTAGCTACCCCAACACAGGCACTCCGTTCCCATTCAACATCTACTACATCACTCCGATCGTAGTTGGAGATGGTATCGACGGCGACCCTGCTACTCAGGGCGCTAACCTGTTCGAACTCGACGCGTCTAACGCTTGCTTCTTCATCGGCCAGTCTACTCCTATCGTATTCCTGCCGCTGACAGACGACATCACTGTAACGGCTGTTGCCGGCGTAGGATCTGTGAATGCTACCCCTTCCGGTGGTATTGCTGATATCATCGGCGACCCGATCTCTTACAGCTACCAGTGGAGCAACGGCGCTACCACGCAAGATCTGACGGGCGTTCCTCCGGGCACTTACACCGTAACGGTTTCTGACGACTGCTCTCTGGCAGGCACGGCTTCTGCTACTGTAACCGTAAGCGGCACGGAAGATCCGGCTTCTATCACGTCCTTCATCGTTAGCCCGAACCCAACCACCGGCGTTCTGAACCTGAACCTGGCACTGGCTACGGCTGCTGAAGTACGCATCGAAATCGTAAACACCCTGGGACAAACCCTGCAAACGCTCAACGCTGGCAAGATGAGCAACATCAACCAGAACGTTGACCTGAGCAACCTGTCGCAAGGCTCTTACTTCCTGCGCGTAACCGTTGATGGCGAAACCGCCATCCGCAAGGTAATGCTGCAGAAATAAACGAAATCAAACATCGTTTGATTCAGCGCAGGCGCCGCTCCGGAAACGGGGCGGCGCTTGTTTTTTATCCCAGCCCTTTAAAACTTTTTGTGTAATATTCTCTCCAAAAACCGTAACTTTGTCCCCTTGCTATGGACTTCAAAATTTCCTCTGAATACGTACCAACCGGCGACCAGCCTCAAGCCATCGAGCAGCTGGTAAACGGTGTAGAAAAAGGTGATCGGGCGCAGGTATTGCTTGGGGTGACCGGCTCGGGTAAGACCTTCACAATGGCGAATGTGATCGCCCGCCTGAACCGCCCAACCCTGGTGCTTACCCACAACAAAACCCTCACCGCCCAGCTTTACGGGGAACTGCAAAGCTTTTTCCCCGACAATGCGGTAGAGTATTTCGTGTCATACTACGATTACTACCAGCCGGAAGCCTATATGTCGGTTACCGACACCTATATAGAGAAGGATCTCCAGATCAACGAACTGGTGGACAAACTCCGACTCCGGGCTACCAGCACCCTGCTGTCGGGACGGCGGGACATCGTGATCGTTGCCTCCGTATCCTGTATCTACGGTATGGGCAACCCGGATGATTTTAAAACCGGTATCATCCGACTGTACAAGGGGATGAAATACGCCAAAACGCAGTTCCTGTATGCGCTTACCGACAGTCTGTATTCCAGAACGGAAACGGATTTTGCCCGGGGTACATTCCGTGTCCGCGGCGACAGCGTGGACATTCATTTGCCTTATGCCGACACCGGCTACCGGGTCATATTTTTTGGCGACGAGGTAGAGGCTATTGAAGTGTTGGAAATTACTTCCGGGCGTCGGATTGAAGCGGTGGAGACGGCGGCTATTTTCCCGGCTAATTTATATGTGGCGCCCAAAGATCGTCTGACGCAGATCATCCATGAAATTCAGGATGAAATGACTGCACAGGAGAAATACTTCGTCTCCGAAGGCCGGTCGCAGGAGGCCAGGCGTATTCGGGAGCGCACCAGTTTTGATCTGGAAATGATACGAGAGTTGGGGTATTGTTCCGGTATTGAAAACTACTCCCGCTTTTTCGACCGCCGCAAACCTGGTACGCGACCTTTCTGTTTGCTGGACTATTTCCCGGACGATTACCTGATGCTCATTGACGAGAGCCACGTAACCGTGCCTCAGATACGGGGTATGTGGGGCGGCGACCGCGCGCGCAAGCAATCATTGGTGAATTTCGGATTCCGGCTGCCTTCGGCCATGGATAACCGGCCACTCAATTTTGACGAATTTGAGGGGCTGATCAACCAGGTGATCTTCGTGAGTGCCACCCCTGCAGATTACGAACTGGAACAAACGGAAGGCGTGGTGGTAGAGCAGCTTGTTCGACCCACCGGCTTGCTGGATCCGCCAATTGATGTGCGTCCTTCTATCAATCAGATTGACGACCTGGTGGAGGAAATTCAAAAGCGCGTGGATGTAGGAGAGCGAGCGCTGGTGACTACCCTCACCAAGCGCATGGCCGAGGAGTTGGCCAATTATTTTGCCAATATAGGCATTCGTTGCCGGTATATCCACTCGGAGATAGAGACCCTGGAACGGGTGGAGATCCTGCGCGACCTGCGTCTGGGTGAGTTCGACGTGTTGATTGGCGTAAACCTGCTCCGGGAAGGACTGGATTTGCCGGAGGTGTCGCTGGTAGCCATTCTGGATGCCGATAAGGAGGGATTCCTGCGCAATGCCCGTTCGCTCACGCAAACAGCCGGGCGAGCCGCCCGAAATTCCAACGGCCTGGTGATCTTCTATGCCGACAAGGTGACGGATGCCATGCGCCATACCATTGACGAAACCAATCGCCGACGGAGTATCCAGATTGCCTATAATGAGGCACATGGCATTACCCCAACTACGGTTACCAAAACCAGGGAACAGATTCTGGCCACTAAAAGTATTCTGGATATCCGGGGTGTTGAACCTACCAAATACTATGTGGAAAAAGAGGACCTCAGTCTGGCTGCAGAACCTGTAGTGGCCATGGCTTCCAGAAGTCAACTGGAGAAAATGATCGCCGAATCAGAAAAGAAAATGAAAGCTGCCGCCAAAGACCTCGATTTCATCAGTGCCGCCCAGTACCGGGACGAGATGAATGCCTTAAAGACACAATTGGGGGAGCGATATGGCTGGCACGAGAGTTAATGTCCAGTTGCGTGGTTAATTCCCCAAACTTGATTTAGGCTTCACCCTCGGGAGTACCTCGGCTCTTTAATAGACGATTTGCCGGCCATTGGGCCTGGAGTTGTCGAATAGCACAATGCCGGGCGTGGTAAGTCCGATTTTTCCGCGTGTGTCAAATTCCACCCGGATAGCAGCCGTTTCGCCGGGCATTAAAGGATACGCCGGACGGCGCAGCACTGTGCAATCACAGGAGGCTTTTACATCCCGGATCACATAGGGGCGAGCACCGGTATTCGTTACGAGGAAGGAGTCCAGGATAATTTCACCTTCCTCCAGTTTTCCAAGAAAAAGCGTATCCCGGCTAATGCGCACGGTGGTTCGATCTTCTGCTTCTCCCACCTTTTTCAACAATTGCAGCCTGATGTACTGAAGTGTGCGTTCCTGTTTGTCTTTATCCAGTTGTAAATAGGACTGTGCCACTTCGCGATCCAGACTGGCTCCCTGGTGACGCATGTACTCCAACACCTGAAGCTTTTGCTCCACCGTGAGCGTATCCAGATAAGGCCTCATTTCTCCCAAGGACTGTGCATACACTGACATGCCACTCATCAGAAACAGTGAAAAGACGATCAGCCAGTTTTTATTGTTTGCAACCATAATACAAAGGTAGGCGATTTACGACTTACGACTTAGGATGTACGATATACGACTTACGATGTATATCAAGTGTGCGAAGCACACTTAACACTTGGCGCCTTTGCGTCTTTATGTCCTTCTGCGCCTTCAGAAACAAAAAAAGGCATCCTTTGTGGGGATGCCTTTACAAGTGCGGAAAGCGGGAGTCGAACCCGCACACCCTCACGGGCGCACGCCCCTGAAACGTGTGCGTCTACCAATTCCGCCATTTCCGCTCAGGGTATCTCAAAATGAGGACGCAAAGGTAAATCGTGTTTATCTATTGAACAAACCCTTTTTTTACCAAGTGAAAAAAAAATCTTTCCGACTGTGATTTTGGATTTAAGACCGGACGCTGATCAAGCGTTTCTAAATGGTTTAAAAATCAGAAAGCGGCGGCTTTTTTAAAAGGAGCGGTGGGTATTGGGGGTTAAGTGGCGGATTTTTTATTTTTTTTTATGATTTGAAAAAAATCGTGTGTTTGTATTTTCCAGGCCTTTATTTCAAATAAAAGAAAATAAATGAGCCATTTTGTTATTATTTTTTAAATTATTTTATGGTTTTATTGTAAAAATTTCAATAAAAAAAAGCATTTTTTTTCCCT
>JADZFI010000530.1 GCA_020850025.1 Saprospiraceae bacterium | reverse complement strand
TGTCGGGGTGACTGCCAGTCACCCCGACAGTAAACTAAACACAGGCCAACCGGCCAAAGGTATAAAATCAATATGCTTTTACCAAACGCCGAGAAATAAAGTCTTGGCCGTTCAAACGGGTGCGGATAATGTAGGTACCGGATGGCCCCCGGTAGCGGTAGGGTTGATGCCAGATTGCTGCTGTTTTTCTGCTGAAAAAATGATCTGTTAGCTGCCCGGCTTCATTGAATACCTGTATTTCCATCACGCCATAGTCGTCAGAGTGGTATTCCAGGCAGGTCTCATTTGCGGATGGATTGGGCGCCACCAGCAGTTCAGCGGCCGGGTGCTGGATGGCCAGGGAGTCTGGGAAATGTACCGTTTCCAGTAGTAAATCATAGGTTTGGCCGTTCAGCAGATCTCCCCAGCGACGGTAAGTGTAGCCGGGAATAAAGTCGGTATTCGGGCTGGAGGGTTCCGGCAGGGGCCGGTAACTGAAGGTCTTTTGTCCCCGGCCATGTTCGTCGAGGTGGTACAGGAGAATGATCTGGCTGGATTCCGGAATAATTTTGGGCGTATTAGCTTGAAATGCGTTGGCCAACACCGATAAAACATAGCCCTGGCAGGGAACTTCTTCTATATCCAATAATTGCATGGTGGATTCTTCCGGATTGCCGTTGGCAAAGGTGGCTTCCCAGCGTACTTTTCCGTCTTTTACCTTGAGCATATAGATTTTACTCCCTATTCGGGAGGCCGCCAACGCACCGCCATCGGAAGTTTGAATGAACTTGTTTTTAGCGCTGGAGGATAACAGATTGTCCAGTTCCGGTAATAACTGCTCGCTGGTCAGGTTGCCGTCACGATCAATGTAAATAATCCAGTTGCGTGGCTCACCGGTTTCATCGAATTTCACCCCGAAGAGTACAGGGCCGTTGTTTAGCTGACTAACCCCGCCGGCCACATAATAGGTCTGACCTCCGCTGAATACTTCCAGGGTTTTGTCCAACTGCCCGTCTGCATGGAAATGATGCACCAGAATGGGCTCAAAAGGGTCCGGCTGGGTCTTGCTTTCCACGATAAAATAATCATTGCCGGCGCCAACGAATAGTTTGCCGTTTGTGGTCTGCTTTGTCCATTTTATACTTAAATCCTGATCAATTTTCCATGTTTCATCCTCTTCTGTATGTACTATAACCCCGCCATCCTTTGTTGCCTGAAGTTGCCCGGAAAGAGAAAAAATGCCAGGTTGGTTACACAGGAAGACTGGTCCGGCAATCTGCGCATCCGGCTCATGTTTCATGATATATAAACCTGAAGAATCGCTTATCCCGTTCTGGGGCTTTCCTCGGAACAGGACAAATGTTTCACCATTATTCGCCGCCGCTTTTGCTTCAAACAAATCATGGTTGAATGGATTGTCTACGGTTAATTCCCATTTGGGCTCCAACGTTAAGGTAGATGAGTTGAAGGTCATCGGCTGCACCGAGATCTTGCCCGGGTTGCTGAAGAGGTACTCCTGTCGCAAGAACAGAATCTTATTGGGGGCACTTAAATCAACCGTACGATAATTGTTAAAATCCAATTGCGAAACAGAGTCGCGACCCAATTCAATGCCCTGCTCATCAAACCGTATACAAACCAAAGCATTGGTATACTTTGTACAAAAAACAAGCGTGTTGTCCGGCTCTAACCTTCCAGGTATTGGCCGGCCTGTCAGGCTTTGAAAAACAGTTGGAATTTGTTGTTTTAAACTGCCGTTCTGAACATCCATACGCAAGATGAAGTAATTGGCCGGAGACCCAATCCCGTATTTGTACATACCCGTGACCCACAAATCACCCATTGCATCTTGTATTGCCCCCGGGGTTACACTCAAAAACTCCCAATCGAGCACGTTTTGCTCCCAATTAAGCGTGCCATTGGGGTGATAACACTGAATCATGTCGCCGCCATTCCTTTCCCAGCACAGCACCAGTTGGGCACTGCTGGTTTCCATAATACTGGGGTTAAATTCAACGCCCACTTCAGCAATTTCCACATACATCATCAAACTGCCACTTTCAGAAAGTATGGCCCAAAACACATTTTGCCCCGTGGAATCCGGCTGGGAAACGATGCCGCAAACGGCATATCCTCCGTTGGCCATTGGCTTTACTTCCCGGATTTCAGAGTGGTTTCCCTGCGGGAAATATTGTGTCCAGACAGGCTCTCCCTGGGCATCTATTTTGGTTACAAAGCCCTGCTCTGTGCCGAAAAGGTGCCGCAGCGAGTATCCGCCCAGCACACAGCCCCCATCAGGGGTAGTAGCCACCCAGGTGCCCGTGCCGGCGTGATAGCTGCGCTCCCAGAGCCGGGCGCCCTGTGCGTCGGTGCGGATCAGCAACACATGATACCCTCCGGAACTGCCCCGGTTGGTCTGGCCAACAATGTAGGCGCCGCCATCCGGCAAACCGGAAATGTACCCCGGCAAATAATCGCCTCCCTGGGTTTCACCGAAAAAAGTGGTTTGGAATTCCTGCGCGGATAATATCTGGACGCAGGCGCAGATCAGAATAATGAATAGGGGTCTTAGCATGGGGATTTCAGAGGTGTTAGCATGTGTACGTCAGTAGCCTGATGCGGCAAAACTGCGATAAGTTGCCATAACGAGGGGGCTTTTTTGAGAAATTACTTTCTTTGGCCCTGACTTTTGTCGTCAAAATCCATCAGGATGTCGGAACATTGTGTGGGCTTGTTGAGCCGCAACTTTACATTCGTCTTGAAAAAAAGTCATGTTCATGGCTGACTCGTTGTTTTCGTTACATCTGAAACCGAGCCGTAAATGACTGATTATTTTACCTTCTCTGTTAACAAATCACTACAAAATGAACACACTTGACCACCCAACTATCCCTGACCCCTCTACTGTTTCCAACCGCGACCTGGCCATTCGTTATGGCGCCATCTGGGGCGGTTCGAGTATCGTGATGAGCCTCATCGCTTATCTCACCGACAACGACCTCACCATGCCCAATACCGGCGCCATCAAGTGGGTGTTCATACTGGCGGGCCTCGGTATCACCATTTGGGCGCTTGTCACGGCAATGAAAACGGATCGCGAGCGGCTGGGCGGATTCATCAGTTTTGGGCGTTGTATCAGCCTGAGTGCCTTTATGGGACTCATTTCAGGACTTATCAGTATGGTGTACATGTTTCTGTATGGGTATGTGATCAACCCTAACTTTCAGGAACAAATGAAAGAGGCCATGTACGCCCAATGGGAAGCTCAGGGCATGAGTGAAGCACAAATGGAAGCGGCTGCCGGCATGGCGGGTATGTTTACCGGCCCGGTGTTTATGGGTATCTCCCAACTTATCGGAGGAGTCGTTATGGGTGTTATTTTCGGACTGATCGTCGGCGCCTTCATGAAACGCGAGCGGTCTATAGTTTGATTGGCAAAAAAAAATCGCCCGCTGCTCCATTGAGTGGCGGGCGATTACATCTGCCTAAGGGAAAATAGAAACCGGTCGAAAGTTGGTAGTGCGTGCTTTATTAATGATGCATCCAATCAGTTCGACCTTGTGGGATAACGGCATTGCGCCGTGAATAGAAAGGTTTAGAATGAAGCCTTCAAAAAGCAAACTGCTTATGCAGACCAATGAGAAACAAAATCGGGGGGTAGGGCAAGATTGTAATCGGTATTTGAAATGCCCGATACAAAAGTCCTGCCGGCAGCGTATTTAAATATCAGGGCAAAGCCTGTTTTTGAATTCAGGGTTTTCCCTGAGTTTTTATCAACGGTACGGTTACCACCGTGCTGGTTCCCTGCCCAACAGCGCTCTGGACGCTCAATTCAGCCTTCAGGAACTGTGCCCTTCGGGCGAGGTTATCGGTTCCCATGCCCTTTTGGGTGGTTTGAGGATCGAAGCCCTTTCCATCATCCTCCACATGGAGTGCAATTTCATCTTCAGTGCGGGTAATTTGTACCAAAATTTCCTTGGCCTTGGCGTGTTTCAGGCTGTTTTGCACCAATTCCTGAATAATTCGATAACAATTAAGGGCCAGATCCCGGTCCAGATCACTGAAATCGCCAAAATGTTGAAAGGTTATTTGGGGCATGCCTTTCCCGTGTACACGGGAGGTAAGATCCCGCAGGGCGGTCACCAGACCGAATTCCAGCAGGGCGCTGGGCTGCATGTTCCGGGCAATATGCCGGGTTTCGGAAACGGTTTCGTCGAGTAATTTTCTTATCTTGTTCCAGTCTTCATCTTTTGACAGGTTTGGTTTTTTGGCATTGATGGTTTCCATCTGAATTTTTACGGCCGCCAAAAGACCTCCTACGCTGTCATGCAGATCCTGGGCCACTCGTTGCCGCTCGCTTTCCTGACCCGCCAGCATGCTTTGCATGGTTTCAATTTTGAGGTTGTTCTCCAGTTCGCGTATTTTCTGCTGACTGATCTCTTCCTGCTGGGCCGACACGATTTTATTCCTCCGGATGCGATGTTTGTAATCGCGCACAATCACAAAAAGGGCAAGCGACAGGGCTGCAATGGCTATACCCATAGCTGTCAGGCCAACTTGCTGCTGTTTGGACTGCTCCTCCACCGCGCTTTTTTCCTTTTCCAGCTGGGCAATTTCCCGGCGTTTTTCGCGGGTATCGAATTGAAGCGCCAGTCGGTGCAGCGCGGCTTCCCGCTCTTCTACAATCAGGGTGTCGCCAATTTCGGAGGCACGGGTGGCGTAATGCAAGGCTAGTTCCAGGCTGTCGAGCGAGGCATAAGCGGAAGATAACTGCCGGCAGATATCGCGCCGAAGCGCAACATTGGTTCGCAAGGCTGATCTTTCCGCTTTTTTAAGAAAAAAAACGGCCATGCTGTAGTCGCGGTCCAGAATACTGTATTTCCCCACGGCATATTGTCCCCAGGTAATAAAATCCTGTCGTTTGATCTGCTCGGCCAGGCGGAGGGCATTGGAGGCTTCGTACCGGGCAATGGCATATTTGCCGATTTGGCCATTGTGCTCTACCTCGTATTTGGCTACGATGATATCCAGCACCGTGTCTTTCAGGATTTGGTTCTTGGCCGTGAATGCCCGGCGCAGCGCCAGCGATTTTTGCGTGTCGTTTTTATCGGAATATATGCGGCTCAGGCGGGCGAGTAAATGGGTTTCCAGATACAAATTGCCGGTTCTTTGGGAAAAGGCCAGTGCAGCTTGCTGCATCTTTATGGCTTCCTCCCGCAATCCCCGGGCAGCCATGCGGTCGGCCAGATCGGCACGCGCCCGGTGATAAGCCAGGGAGTCGCCGGCCCGGCCAAAACGATCCACACTTCGTGCAAGGTATTGAAAAGCGGAGTCGGAAAGCCCGGTCTGTTCTTCGTCGTAGTATGCCCATTGATACCAGGCAAGCGCCTGTTTGCGCAAGTCTTTCTGACTGATTCCCTCGGTAAGCAGGGCCTTTATCTGATCAAAGGTGAGTCGCTGATCAAACTCCGGCTGGGCCGCAAGCAGGGTTGGGAGCAGTAAAAGCAAGGCAAACACATACTTTTTCATGGCATCGCATCGAAAATAAATCCCTGATCTCCATGCTCCTGGTGCCTGAGTGTTTACTTCCGGAAACGGCTCACATACACCATGCCGCCAAGGCTCACCAGGAACAGGCAGATGGAAATGATCTCCGCCTGGGTGAGTTGGAAGCCGAGTACATCGTGCACTACGTTGACGCGGATTTTTTCAATGATAAAACGCTCAATGGCAATGAGCCCCAGGTAGATAAAGAATATCATTCCCACGGTTTTGATGCGACTGCGCAACGACCACAGGATGATGAAAATGATGCTCATCATTACCACCTCGTAGAAAGGGGTGGGGTAAACTGGGTTGGCCAGTTCGGTGCAGTAATCAAAGTTGCATCCTTCCATGGGCACGCCTTCTTTCAGTACATTGTGTGGGTAGCGGTAGGCCCACATCCAGTCGGGCAGGAAAGACATCCATTCAGGCTTGGGCGCCAGATTGTCAATGCCCCAGTCGCCATCGCCGGAAAGCTGGCAGCCAATGCGGCCGAAACCGTATCCTGCCGTCAGGGAGGGAGCCACGGCGTCTGCCGTAGGCCAGAACGGAATATTGTGGCGCCACATGTACCAAACCACCATCACAAAACCCATCACCAGTCCGCCGAAGAAGGCCAGGCCTCCGCCGGAAGTAAGAGAGCCGATAGGATCCTGAACGAAGGACTCCCAGTTGTCGAACAAGTCGAATAATTTGGCGCCCAGAATACCGCCAATGGCTGCCATAACGGTCATTTCGCTGAGGCGGTCGTGCGGATACAGCTTTCGCGCCACCACTTTGGGCTCCGGCAGTTTGCGGCGCTGACCATCCCACCAGGTGAAACCGGCCAGCACGGCAGCGCCGAGGAGTCCGCCCAGCCAGTGCATTTTCCCGGACAGGATCACCGAGGCAGGGTCGTGACGGAATTCGGCATAATGCAGATAGGCATACATGCCTTTCCCGACAATCAACAGGCCTGCCACGGCATTCGACAGGATTTCTCCCATGCTGGCCGGCAATCCTTCCGTGATCTTCACCACCTCGGGCACATAGAAACCCTCCCTGGCTTTCCGACGAAGTTCGATATTGAACACCAGAGCGCTCACCAGGAACGACAACGCTAGTACAAAACCGAAGGTTTTAAAAATAGACAGCCAGTTATCGGGCGAAGTCCCGATCAGATCATGGAAGAGATAGGAGAGGTCCGGGTACATGGGTTTTGAGTGTTTGAGTGTTTGGGTGCTCGAGTGTTTGAGTTGACGTTCGGCTTGAGATTACCTGTTGAGGTAGACTATGAGTGAGCGCTGAGCGTTAGCATACACTACCGGTCATTTTGTTTTCAGACCTGTAAGGTTTCCAAAAACCTTGCAGGTCTGAAAACAAAATGACCAGCCATGCAGCGTTAGCCTGATACTCCCTCAAGCCCAACGCCAACTCAAACACTCGAACACTCAAACACCCGAACACTTAAAAAAACTACTTCTTCTTCCCCTTGGCAGCTTTTGTTTCTGTGGGGATGGACGACATTTTACCGGCCACGGAATCCTGGACGTATTGGCCCCAGGTGAGGTTGTTGCCGCCTTCTTTGTGGGCAAGCGCTTTTTCGATGGCCATATTGGCGGCATTTTCCACCACCCATTCGAAGTTTTCTTCGCCAACGGAATTCACATCGGCATCCGGCGCCGGGTTGCAGAAGTCGATGGCATATGGAATACCGTCGCGGATAGCGAATTCAACGGTGTTGAAATCGTAGCCGAGGTACTGGTTGATGCGGAGCACCAGATCGTGCATTTGCTGGCGGAGCTCTTTGCTCACCTTGTGGTCGGCCACATAACGCAGGTGGTGCGGGTTGCGTGGCTCGTAGTCCATGATGCGCACATATTTGCCGCCCAGGCAATAGCAGCGGAAGTAGGCGTCGAAATCAATGGCTTCCTGGAGCAGCATGACCAGGGTATTGGTTTCGTTGTAATCGCGGAAAAACTCGTCGAAATTGTGTATTTTGTACACGTTTTTCCAGCCTCCACCTGAGTGCGGCTTCATGAACAGCGGGAAACCACCCAGGTAGTCAATCATTTTTTCCCAATCGAGCGGGTACTTCATATTGCGGAAGCTTTGGGCGGAAGTATCCGGCGGCATCTCTTTGGAAGGCAGCAGGATGGTGCGCGGCACCGGCACGCCAATCTTGGTGCTCAGGCAGTTGTTGAAAAACTTCTCATCGGCGCTCCACCAGAAGGGGTTGTTGAGGACGGCGGTTCCGTTCAGTGCTGCATTTTTCAGATAAGCCCGGTAAAAAGGCACATCCTGACTGATGCGATCAATCATTACAGCATATGGGGTAGGGTTGCCCTGCATCAACTCGTCTACATGAGTAGGTTCTGCCACTACTCCTTTCACGTTTTTGGCATTAACTCGGGCCACAAAAGCCTCTGGAAAAGAGCTCTCTTTTCCGTGGAGAATTCCGATTTTTTTCATGAATGTTATTCGTTGATTTTTGAAATGCTGATGTGCTTCAGCCTGGGGGAAACAGCACCAATAGCCGTCCCAAGCCCCAATCTGAGGTCAAGGCGTAAAGCTACTCAACTTTTTGAATATGGAGAATTTAACGGCCTACGGTTGACGGCCTACGGTTGACGGTGGACGGCCTATGGCCGTAAGCCGTCCACCGTAAACCGTAGGCCGTCCACCGTAAACCGTCCACCGTCTACCCCAGCAACTGCTCGGCGTGGTTCTCCGTGTCAACTTTGGAGATGATGCGTTCAATTTTACCTTCTTCGTTGATAACGAAAGTAGTGCGCAGCACGCCCATGTAGGCGCGGCCCATGAACTTTTTCTCACCCCAAACGCCGTAGGCTTCAGATACCTGGTGGTCTTCGTCGGCCAGGAGGTTGAAGGGAAGGCTGTATTTGTCCTGGAATTTCACGTGTTTCTTCACGGAGTCCGGACTAACGCCCAGGATGTCATAGCCCTGGGCCTGAAACCTCGGGTATCCGTCGCGCAGGCTGCAGGCTTCGGCAGTACAGCCCGGAGTGTCGTCTTTAGGATAAAAATACAGCACCAGTTTTTTGCCTTTGTAATCGGCCAGGCTAACGGTTTGGCCTTTTTCGTTCAATGCAGAAAAATTGGGGGCGAGATCGCCTTCTTTTAAATGTGACATGGTAGGGAATGAGGGAAATGTGGTTAATGGGGTTAATGTGGGGAATGAGGTTAATGGGGGAAAAACCTGTGAATGGTGGAAAGGTTTAGGAAAAGGGATGTTTTGCATGAATAAAAATGCTGCTTGGTGCCATCCTGTTTCTGCCATTCCCCTTTTTTGGTACTAACTTTGCCCACACTCCCCACATTCCCCCCATTAATCCCATTAATCTCATTTACCGATGGATGTTAATTACTTGCTGAATATTCTGCTTCGCCGGAAATGGTTGATCCTGGGGGCCATGGCTGCCGCCGGCCTGGGCGCTTTTTTCTTTATTGGCCAAAAACCCGCCAGCTACAAATCCAGCGTGGTGCTGGCCACCGGAATTGTCAATTACAAAGGCATAAATTCCGATAACTCCGACGCTTTTGTACAACAATACCAGGTGGAAAACGCCTTCTCCAACCTGATGGAGTTTGCCCGCTCCAGGCCTGCGCTTAAGCTGGTTACCATAGAAATGCTGCAGCACGATCTGCCCGGTTCAGGCGCTTTCCGGCAGCCCAATCCCGCTCTGCCGTTTACCGATGCAGAAAAACAAAGTCTGCTTCAACAACTCAAATCCATTCAGCTCGACAGCCTGGAAGACGCCTCTTTTTCGCCGGAATTTGATTTTTTGCTGGATAAAATTGCCCGCGCCTACGGGTACGACAACGATGCGCTGCTCAGAAGCCTGTCGGTGAAACGCAAGGCGCAAACCGATTATCTGGACATAGCCGCTACCACCAACATTCCGGCCTTGTCGCAATACCTGGTCAATGCCTACGCAAAGCGTTTTAATACCTATTATTTTAATCTTTTAGTGCGGGAAAAACGCAAAAACGTGGATTCCTATGCCCGGCTGGCCACAGAAAAAAAGGCGGTGGTAGACTCCATCAGCGACCTGAAATTCGATTACCTGAAACAAAAGGGTTTGCCCGTTTTGGGTCGGCAAAGCGAGGAACTGGTGGCGCAAATCACCAAGCTGGAATTTGAACGCCAGCGCGCCGATGCCCGCCAACGATCCGCCGCAGAGTCTGTTAACCGCATCAAAAAATACGAAAACGACCGCGAATCGCGCGATGCCCGGGAAGTGCAGAGCAGGTTGCTGGATAAAAACAGCACCGCCGAACAAATGGAGCGCGTGCGGGAACTCACCCGCCGCAGCGCCGAAGCGGGCGGAAAAAACGAAGACATAGAGGCCGAACTGGCCGAAGCCAAGTCCGAACTCGAAGCTACCATGCGCTCGTCCGCCCGCGCACAGGGGAAGCCGCGCAACGAAGAAGGCAAAAAAACGCGGGAAGAACTGTACAAAGACCGTGTATCTGCCGACCTGGACCGCATAGAAGCGGAGGCCAGCTACCGGCGCACCAGCAATGAGATCTACGCCCTGAAAAACAAACTCGGCGGCATGGTGGTGAGCGATGAAGTGTACTCCAAATTGCAGCAGGAGCAGGACAATGCCCAACTGGAATTCGACAAGGTGAACGACGAATACATCAAGGCCAAGCTCACCCTGGAAAATGCCGAAAACCCGCTCGTCATTGTGCAAAACGGTCAGCTGCCCGAATGGCCCGAGCCCGACCGCCGTACCCTGATCAGCTTGTTTGCCGCCATCGTGGCAGGCACGCTCTGCGCCATTGCCGTGCTCGGACTGGCTTACTTCGACAGCTCCATTCAGACGCCAGAACTCTTTAAAAAATACAGCGGCAACCTGCCATTGCTGGGCGTTATCCCCGCCATTTCGGTGAAAGGATTTGATCTGGAGCGCATTTTTTCCAGCCAACAGCCGGATGCAGCCACCACGGCATTCCGGGAGAGTTTGCGCAAACTGAGGGGCGAGGTGCTCGCCTCGGGCGGACAGGTTTGGCTGCTTACGAGCACCAAAACCAAAGAGGGCAAAACCTTTACCATGCTTTCGCTGGCGCACTCCCTGGCCTT
>JADZFI010000529.1 GCA_020850025.1 Saprospiraceae bacterium | reverse complement strand
CTATTATTTTGATTTACTGAAGGACTATCAAACCGCGGCTGTGATTACAGATGTTGCGGGCAGGCGTGATGTTTGTCATATGGCATTGACGCATCCGGCGGTCCTTATTCGCTTTGTCGGCAATGGTTTGCATCCAACGGATTACACCAGAGTAAAGGCATGGTCGGAACGGCTGAAGTACTGGCTCGACCGGGGGTTAAAGCAGGTCTATTTCTTTGCCCATGAACCAGACAACTTGCTTGCTCCGGAGCTGAGCCGTTTTTGCGTGGATACCTTCAAGCAAAAAATGCCCGAAATTCCGCTTCGTGGTCCTGTTGAGGTACCCGGCCAACAGGGAAGTCTGTTTTAGAAGTTGCTCTGGAATTTTCAGACCTTTGCGCCTGTTGAAATTTGAAACTTATGACAAAGCATCTGTTTATCATCCTGTCGATCCTGTCTTTAAGCGCCTGCAAGGAAGAGCCTGTATTACCTGGCGACCCGAACAATCCACCAGCTTATTCCAAAGCGGATTTAAAAAAACTGAAGTGGATAGAGGGCAACTGGAAAAGTGACGTTGGCGGACAAGGGTTCTACCAGCAATATGCCTTCCCAACTGATTCCACCCTGGAAATACTTTCCTATCAATTCGACGGGAAAGACACCTCCGCAAACACCATTACCACCCTGTACTGGAGTAACCAGCATTTGTATATGGGCCCCAACAAGGAATGGGTGGGGGTATTACTTACCGACAATGCACTCCAACTAAGTCCAACCCGCGCAGGCTGGCACACCATCAACTGGACTTACGACAAAGAAAAAGGGACCTGGACCGCTGTTCACAAGCGTCCCGACTTTATCCGAACTTTAAAAATGATTCGGCAGGCCCCTTTGGGTGAATTGCAACAGAAGTAAGTACAAAAAGCATGAGCCATCCCAATATCTATCGGGATGGCTCATGTTATGATTAATCCAAGAAGAGATTAAGCGCGAGGCTCTTTACCCATTTTCTTTACATTTTTGCCCATACCGGCTTCGCGCCAGATGGCTTTTTTCGACTGTTTGGCCGGCTTGGTTTTTTCGGCCAAGGCTACGGCGTTGGTTGCGCTTACGATACCACCACTTACGCAGAGTTCGCTGAACTTCACTTTTTCTGTGGTGCCAGGCTTGATCACTTCACCGTCCTGCTTCAGCACGGAATTTTCCATGATGTGCTTCACCTGAACGGCAGAAAGTTCCGGGTAGTAGGAGCGGATCAGAGCAGCTACGCCTGCAGCAGCAGGGCTGGCCATAGAGGTGCCGCTGGCCGGACCATATTTGCCATCAGGAACAGTTGACTGAAGTTGTACGCCAGGAGAGAATAGATCCACGTTCTTTTTGCCGTAGTTGGAGAAAGAAGCAATACGCTTCTCGCCGGAACGCCAGTTCAGCGCGCCAATTTCCATCCAGGTAGCAATGCGCTTTTCTTTGCCGAACAGACCTTTCTTGATTGGCTTCTCCAACTCATCGTTCGGGAAGTTAGCATCTGTGTCGTTGTTGGCATGGCTGTTACCAGCAGCGTGTACGAGCAGTACATCGTGTTCAGCTGCATAGCGCATAGCCTTGTCGACATACCATTTGTGCGGGCTGTAACCTTTACCGAATGACATATTGATCACGCTGGCGCCATTGTCCACTGCATAGTAGATGGCATTAGCAACGTCTTTGTCGCGCTCGTCGCCATCAGGTACGCAACGAACCGTCATAATTTTCACATTATCGGCTACACCTTTGATGCCAATGTTGTTGTTGCGATTGGCGGCAATGATACCGGCTACGTGCGTGCCGTGGAAGGCATCAGGGCCTTCATATTCGTTGGTGCCGTAGAAACGGTTGGTGAGATCGTTTGGATCGTCGCCCACTTTTGCACGCTCGTTGAGGTCAGGATTCAATTGAAACTCCACCTGATTATAGAAATAGGCAGATGCCTCTTTTTTGGCATCTTCCAGATCCTGGCGTGAGCTAAGACCCTGGCCCATCACCATTTTGATCATTTCTACCTGCTTTTTCAGCTCTTCGTTGCCATTTACGTTGATAGCAGCTACGTTTTCTGCATTGAACTCTTTACCGCCCAGTGCTTTTTCAACGGCATTGAAAGCGTCTTCGATAGGCTTGAGCTGTTTGGTAGCATTCTCCATTCCAGACAGCGCTTCGGCACGCTGCGCTTCGAAGTCTTCTTTGATTTTTTGCCAGTATTTGTATTCCTTGGCAGCATCACCGCTCAGATTTTTCGGATCTGTTCCATCAAAACGCTTTTTGAGGCGGGCATACTCACGGGTAAGCTCCAGCGTTTCGTGGTTCACATTGCCACCCGGGCCGGCGAGGAAGTTCCATCCGTGGATGTCGTCAACATAACCGTTATTGTCGTCATCCTTTCCGTTTCCAGGAATTTCACCCGGATTTACCCACATAACATCCTTCAGATCTTCGTGATCTACTTCAACACCAGAGTCGAGCACCGCTACGATGACCGTCTGGCTTTTTTTGTTCTTGTTTTTCAGCATCTTAATGGCCTCGTCGCCACCGGTGCCGTTCACTTTGTCAACCGTTGGATCGAGGTTGAACCAGTTCTCCGGCGCCTTGTTTTGTGCACTCATCACCAGGCCGGGCAGGCAGGCAATTGCCACAAGAAGTCCTTTTTTAACATTCATGTCTGTGAAAAATTTTATTGATCAATCATTTGAAGTAATGACAGGGTTTGGCCTTTTCCGGTTGCACCCTTGTGTTAGGAACGACAAAAGTAGGACGTTATGTGGCTAAAACCAGAAGTTTAGACCAAAAGCCGCCCTCGGGGGGCGTATGCCGCCTTATTTGCCACTGATGTCATTTCACAAAATGATGAACATCACAATGGAATGGCATTTACTTTGTGCGATATTTGTAGCCTGTTAATCTTAAACACCACCGTATGATGATCTTATCACGTAAAGCACTCTTGCTTGTTGCTGCCGGACTGTTGGCAAATACTCTTTCCGCTCAAAACCAAAAATTCGGGGTGGCACTCGACCAAAAAGAAGCGGCTCCTGATCAGGTAGTGTGCGTGCCTGTGTTTGCACAGGGTTTCGACAATATCCTAAGCTATCAATACTCCCTTTCCTGGAATGCCAATGTGCTCAAGTTTGACCACACCCAGAATTACCAATTGCCCGGACTTGGCCCCACCAGTTTCAATCTGATAGCACCAAACCGGCTGCTGGTAGGATGGGCAGATCCATCCGGAAAATCACAAAGCAAGCCCAACGGGGCAGTACTCGCCGATGTATGCTTTAAAGCCATTTCCATCGTGGGAACCGGCACCGACATAATCGCCGGAAGTGAAGGCTTCCTCCCAAGCGCAGGAGGCGCCGAGGCGTACAATGCTCAACTGGAAAATGCCTGGAATCCGAACCTGATGGTGGCAGGCAGGGTGGATATCGTGGAACCCAATGCCACTACTGCGCTCAACGAACTGAACAACAAACCTACCCAGCTATTTCAATTGAGCCCCAACCCAACCTCTGCGGGTTCTCGCATCAGTTTCACCGTCGCCAAAGCCGGCGAACAACTGGTGATCCTGACGGACGCCACTGGCAGGACCATTTTTGAGCAAAAAATTACGACAAAAGCGGGCGAAAACTATTTCGACATCCCGGCTAACGCCATCAAAATGAAAGGCGCCTATCAGGTGAGCCTGAAAAACGGGCAGGAAGTGAGCACGCAGGTGTTGAGTGTGCAATGAGCAGGGTATAAGTCCAGGAAGCCGCGATGTCCCGTTATCATAATCCAAAGTGATAGCGCCTGAAAGGAGATCACGGCTTCGCTTTTTTCCGCTTTCATCCAGATAGCCAATCGTGCTGACTTATTCCTGCGGAAAGTTTGGGGGTTGCCATATGTGAGTGTCGCCTCCTTGTGACACATCCACGACAGTTTCTTCTTACAGGCACTTTTTTTGCAGGTCTAAGACTTATTTTAGTCTTATAATCTGCCAATTTTATGAAATACACCCAAATACCCGCACTGGTCGGTGCGATCCTGTTGACTATTTCCGGGATCCGCGCCCAATCACCCGATTTTTACTTTACGCTGGATAGCGCCACTGCTCCACCCAACCAGGTTGTTTGTCTCCATTTGAGGGCTTACGGGTTTGAGAAAATAGTTTCTTTACAATTTGCCATTCAATGGGATGAAACAATTGTCGAACTTGCACATACCCAAAACCATGCCCTCCCCGGCTGGAGCGGGGGTGACTTTTTTACCATGTCCAATGACTGCCTGATTGGAGGCTGGACAGAACCAGTCGGACTCGGATATTCTATTCCGG
>JADZFI010000528.1 GCA_020850025.1 Saprospiraceae bacterium | reverse complement strand
TAAGTAACTTCCACCGTTTCCCAAATATCAGGCACTTCCTCTATGAAAGGATAATCTTCCATGATGCCAAGAAACCAATCAAACATACCCGCCTGAAACCAAAGCACCAGGCCTGGGATCAGCGCAGCCAGCATGATCAGCATGGTGAGCAGATAGGTAGCTACCAAAGGACCAATCCGGTTAAATCCTTTGAAAAACTCGGCAAAATCCACCCGTCTTTCTTTAACGGCGGCATAAGTAAACTGTGAATATCCGATTTGAAGCACCGGGCCTACGATCAAGGCCAAAATGGCCCCGGCTATCGGAATAATTTGAACAAAGAAACTGATGACCATAGATACCAGCATGAAGCCTAGCAACATGCCAAAGTTCTTGTTCATAAAATCGAAGCCTTTGGAGATGTAATCTCCCAGACGAAATGGGACAGGCTCATCATTGAGCACGTGTTGCAGTCGGCTTGCAGGTAGACTCATAAGACAGGATCGGGTTTTATTTTCGTTTGTAATGTTTGGCAAAGATGTACGATCCTCCGCTTATTTTACAACGCACGCCCGCTTTTCCCAAAAAGAAATCCGTGTTATTTCGGCCAAAGCCGCCATAACACGGATTAAAAAGGAGGGAAAAGCGACGTTTAAAAGTCGAATTATCCCATAATATGCTTCACACGCGGGCGGTGAGGCGTGATATCCCCCAGTTTCGCCTTTTTCATCTCTTCGTATGCTGTGAAATCGCCCTCGAAGAACACCACTTCGGCATCGTCTTCGAACGACAGGATATGGGTTGCCAGGCGGTCGAGGAACCAGCGGTCGTGGCTGATGATCAGTACGCAACCGGCAAAATTTTCCAGAGCTTCCTCCAGGGCCCGCAGGGTGTTCACATCGATATCGTTGGTCGGCTCGTCGAGCAACAGCACGTTGCCGCCCTCTTTGAGTGTCATGGCCAGGTGAACGCGGTTACGCTCACCACCGGAGCATACGCCGAGTTTCTTCTGCTGATCGCTTCCGGCAAAGTTGAATCTGGAAAGGTAGGCACGTGCATTCACGGAAGCATTACCCACAGTGATCAGGTCGTTGCCCTCGCTGACGATCTCGTAGATGGTTTTTTCCGGCAACAGGTTTTCATGGCTTTGATCCACATAGCTCATTTGCACGGTGTCGCCGATGGTGACGGTGCCAGCATCCGGTTTTTCCTTGCCTACCAGAATCTTAAAGAGTGTGGACTTACCCACCCCGTTTGGCCCGATGATGCCCACAATGGCATTTTTAGGAATGGAGAACGACAGGTTTTCAAACAGAATCCGATCGCCAAATGCTTTAGTGAGGCCGTTTACGTCAATCACATTGTCGCCCAAACGCGGACCGTTCGGAATCCAGAGTTCGAGTTTTTGTTCTTTTTCTTTGGCTTCTTCGCCGGCCATTTTTTCATACGCATTCAAACGGGCTTTGCCCTTGGCCTGGCGGCCTTTGGCGCCCATACGCACCCATTCCAACTCGTGCTCCAGTTGTTTCCGGCGCTTGTCTTCCTGCTTTTCTTCCTGAGCCAGGCGCTTGGCTTTCTGATCCAGCCAGGAAGAGTAGTTGCCCTGCCATGGAATTCCTTCGCCCCGGTCGAGCTCCAGGATCCAGCCGGCCACATTGTCGAGGAAATAACGGTCGTGCGTAACGGCAATTACTGTACCGGGGAAGTTTTGCAGGTATTGTTCCAGCCAGGCCACGGATTCGGCATCGAGGTGGTTGGTAGGCTCGTCGAGCAGCAGAATGTCTGGCTGGGAGAGCAGCAGACGGGCCAGTGCTACGCGTCGACGCTCGCCACCGGAGCATACTTTGATGGGGCGGTCGTCTTCCGGACAACGCAGGGCATCCATGAATACGCCCAGGCGGTAATCCAGTTCCCAGCCGCCGAGGTGTTCAATTTGCTCCAGCACTTCACCCTGACGCTCAATGAGTTTCATCATCTCGTCGTCGTCGGTCACTACGCCGAGTTTTTCTCCGATGTCTTCATTTTCCTTGAGCAGGTCTACAATTTGCTGCACGCCTTCTTCCACAACTTGTCGAACGGTTTTGTTCTCGTCCATGGCAGGCTCCTGCTCCAGGTAGCCTATTTTGTATTGCTTTTCGAATTCAATTTTGCCCTGGTAGTTTTGGTCTACCCCTGCAATGATCTTCAGCAGCGTGGATTTACCCGAACCATTCAGACCCAAAACGCCGATCTTGGCGCCATAGTAGAAAGAAAGCCAAATGTTTTTTAGTACCTGCTTTTGCGGAGGGAAGGTCTTGCTGACCCCCGACATGGAAAATATGATCTTTTCGGACATGGGTGAAGAATGTGGTTAATGTGGTTAATGGGGGGAATGCGGTTAATGGGGGGAATGCGATAAATTTAAGTGGGCGCAAAGGTCGGGTGAAAGGTGGAAATAACAGCAAAGGGTAAAAAGTTTATCAGAAAAATTCAGTCTGATTCGCCGGATAGCACCTTTTTGACATTCCACCATCCTTTTTCAATAGTGGCCTGGTTGCGCTGGTAGAATTTAATGGCCGGTTCATTCCAGTCCAATACCTGCCATTTCACCAGTCGGCAACCTCTTTTGCGGCCTTCTTCGATAAAATCATCGTACAGAAACTGTCCTACCCCTTTGCCTCTCCAGGCTTCGGTTACGACAAAATCATCGAGGTATAGCATTTTGCCTTTCCAGGAGGAATAAGCCATAAAAAAGAGGGTCATACCCACCACTTTCCCCTCCACTTCGGCTACCCGGCATTCAAAACGGCCGTTGCGGAAATCTTCCAGATATTCTTCCGGGGTGGTAACTACAGCCTCAGGTTCTTTTTCATAAACAGCTAATTCATACACCAGAGCATGAACGGCTGGCATATCGGCTTCGGTGGCAGGGCGAATGAGTGGAGTTGGAGACATGGGTTTTGTGATTTGTGGTTGTTGGGGAGGAGTTAACATCATTTTGGGCCATTTAAAGTCATTGGGGTCATTTGAGAGACAATTGGTCGAGGAGGACGGCTTCATGCAGGTTTTCCAATAAAACATCCGTTCCAATGGCCCCGGGACGCAGTATTTGGAGATAGCCAACTTCTTATCTGTTGCCCATTTGGAGCAAACCTTGAGAATTGGAAAGTTCGTATCCCCGAACAAAGTCTAGGTTTATGCCTTGTTGGATAGCGCTGTGGGGGAAGGACGACGGGTACAGGAAAAAAATACGTTTTTTACCCATGAAATAGGGTACTCCGTAGGACCAGGTAACCTTTAATTCCGGAAAGTTTCCTGAATCATGCCTTTTAAATAAACGCAAATACTGAACTCGTCCGGAGTTAAATCTTCCAAAAAGGAATCAAAATCCTTGTTCTTCGCTAATTTCATGTGCAAATATTCTTCAAGTTTTCCAATCTTGCCAGCTTTAGAACTCCTTCATCCTGCTTCACTATTCAAAGTGCAGTCATTATCTTCGCCATTGGATTTATGAATGCATTGTTCAACCTGATCGTAAAACAATACATGTCGAGGCGCATGAAGCGCATCGAACGGTATATGCTGCACCCTGAGGAGGCACAGGAACGCTGGCTAAGGCGTATTCTTGACCGCGCCCGGGAGACAGAACAGGGCAAACGCTGGGGCTTTTCAGAAATTAAAAATGGAGAACAATTCGCCAGGGCTGTACCTGCACAGGATTATGATGCCGTAAAAGGAGACATCGCCCGCATGATGCGTGGAGAACCTAATGTCCTTTGGCCGGGGGCAATCAATTGGTACTCCAAAAGCAGCGGTACCACGAGCGACAAAAGCAAGTTTATGCCCGTTCCCTACGGTAATATTTTCAACTGCCATATCGCAGGCGCCTGGGATACTGTTACGCTTTTGTACCACAACAAGCCCGACATGCAGGCTTTCCGGTACAAGCACCTGGCGGTACCGGGCAGCTTCCAACCTCTTGCTGAATATCCTAAAACGAGGTTTGGCGATGTAAGTGCTATTTTGGTACAACACATGCCCACCATCGCCCGGGTGCTCTATACGCCGGATACGAAAACCAATTTGATGCCCAATTTCGAGGAGAAATTGCAGAAAATTGCGGAAATCACCAGCAAACAACGCGATATCTGCCTTTTTGGTGGCGTTCCTACCTGGCTGATCGTACTCTTCAGAATGGTGTTGGAAAAAAGCGGCAAATCCAACCTGCTGGAGGTTTGGCCTCAGCTCCAGGCCTACATGCACGGCGGAGTAGGTTTCGAGCCCTATCGGGCTACCTTCCGGGAACTTATCCCCAGCGATTCATTTGCCTATCAGGAAGTATACAACGCCTCAGAAGGTTTCTTCGGGGTACAATGCGATCTTGGCCAAAATGACCTGTTGCTACTCGCTGATAACGGTGTGTATTATGAATTTGTGCCTACTTCGGAATGGGATAAAGAACACCCCAAAACCGTAATGCTTCAGGATGTGGTCATTGGTGAAAACTATGCCGTCATGATCACGGCCAACAACGGTTTGTCCAGATACCTGCTCGGAGATACCATCACTTTCACGCGTCGCTACCCTTTCTGTTTCAGAATTACCGGGCGCACCAAACAATTTATCAATGCCTTCGGGGAAGAGGTTATGGTAGGCGATGCCGATAAAGCCCTGGCCGAAGCCTGCCGGCAACTAAATGCCTCAGTCACGGAATACACGGCAGCACCTGTCTATTTTAGCGCAGAAAAAAGTCGCGGCGGACACGAATGGGTGGTGGAATTTGAAAGAGAACCTGCCGATCTGAAGCAGTTCAATCAGGTGCTGGATGAATCGCTTCAAAAAATCAACTCCGACTACGAGGCCAAAAGGTACAAGGGTATGGCGCTGGATCAGTTAAGAATAAATCCGGTACCGAGGGGAACTTTCATCCGCTGGATGAGGGCCAGAGGAAAATTCGGGAATCAAAACAAGGTTCCCCGCCTGGCCAATCACCGCCAATATGTGGAAGAACTGATACGATTCGTCGCGGAAGAAAATCCCGCCAATCCTTAATCAGATGCGGATTCTCCTCTTCCTTGATTGTATATTGCCTTTCCCAACAACCGCTTCTCCCTGCTCCATGAAAAAAACATTTCTGTTCGTATTTTTTCTCTCCCCGCTTTTCCTCCTGGCCCAGCCCAAAATACAGCTCGTCAATTTTGCTACAGGATTCGACCTCCCGCTTGATATCACACATTGCGGCGATAGCCGTCTGTTTGTGGTGGAACGCGACGGGGTTATCTGGGTGCTCGACAGCCTGGGCAACCGACTGGATACCTTCCTGAACATTGACCCGCGCGTCAATTCAGCACAGAATGAACAAGGGCTGCTTGGACTGGCTTTCCATCCAAACTACGCCGAAAACGGCTATTTCTTTGTCAATTATACCAAAAATAACGGGGGCGACACCCGGGTTTCTCGTTTTTCCGTGGAGGCCAACAACCCCAACAAGGCCGACCCTAATTCGGAATTAACCATTCTGGAGCAGGATCAGCCCAACTGGAACCACAACG
>JADZFI010000527.1 GCA_020850025.1 Saprospiraceae bacterium | reverse complement strand
TGATACCCGGGCAGTTTGGACCGATCAGGCGAACTCCTTTTTCTGAAACATAGGCTTTTGCACGAACCATATCCTGAACCGGAATTCCCTCGGTGATCGCAACAATGACCTTGATGCCCGACATAGCAGCTTCAATGATGGCATCTGCAGCAAAGCCCGGTGGAACGAAAATAATACTTGTATCAGCTCCGGCTTGTTTTACCGCGTCTTCCACAGTATTGAATACCGGCCGGTCCAAATGCAATTGCCCTCCTTTGCCGGGAGTCACGCCACCTACCACATTAGTACCGTAGGCGATCATTTGTTCCGCATGAAAGGTTCCTTCCTTCCCCGTGAATCCTTGTACGATAATTCTGGAGTGTTTATTGACTAAAACAGACATTTTAAAAAACGATGAACGATGAACGATGGACGACAAGCAGAGTGGTTGAATAGCCCCTGAACTTGCGTCTTCAATTATTTTTCTTCCTTAATGATGAATACCTCTTCATCAGCGCGTTTCATGTAGTAATGCTCCCGGGCGAACTTCTCCTTGGTAAGTTCGAAATCTTCCGCTTCTTCTCTGGCTTCCTTTATTTTGCCCTGGTAATAGGTTTTATCCGCTTCCAGTTGCTTTTGAGATCGCCAAAGCCTCCATTGCGTCCACAGACTGTGACGATCCAGAAATACCATGATAAACAGGAATATTACCAGGGTGAGGTAATAACGGTTTTGCAAAGGCGCCGGTAATCTGTTCCAGACGGCTTGCCAGGGATTGGATGAAAACGCCATGTAAAACTCGTTTGGTGAGGAATGGTTGCCGCATCCGTTTTATTTCGGCTCAAAAGTAGCATTTCCCGGATGCCCTTTCACCAAACTTCTACCACTTCTTGAAAAATCTTCCAGTAATGGCCGACTAAACAAGCGAATCCACTGCTGCACTTAGGCGGGCTGCAATGTCCTCAATTGTCCCTAATCCGTTGATATTCATGCTCTTACCCTTACCGGCATAATAATCGAACACCGGAGCGGTTTCGCTCTTGTATACCGCAATTCTTTTACGAACAGTGGCCTCGTCATTATCATCGGCGCGACCGGAAGTTTGCCCGCGCTTGAGAATGCGGTCAACAATCTCGGCATCATCCACCTCCAGGGCAATAAGACCGGAAACTTCTGTACCCATACTTTGCAGTAGTGCATCCAGTGCCTCCGCCTGAGGTATGGTACGTGGGAAACCATCGAATATAAATCCCTTGGCATCCGGGTGTTTTTCCACCTTGTTACGCAACATTCCAATGGTAATGCTGTCTGGCACCAACTCTCCTTTGGCCATATAAGCCTTCGCTTCCAGACCCAGGGGCGTATTATTGCCCATTTCGTAACGGAACAGATCGCCCGTGGAGATGTGCACCAGGTGGTATTTCTCAATTAAATAGGCGGCCTGCGTTCCCTTTCCGGATCCGGGAGGCCCAAATAGTACAAGATTCGTCATGTTCATTAGTGGTACATTCTCGAAAACGCAAAGTTAGAAACGGCAGTCTCCTTATGCGCATAAATGAAAATGGATTTTAAAAACAAAATTAAAACCCAGTAAAAACACTTGCGAAGAAATCATCCCCTGAAATAAATCTGTGATCGAAACAATATACGCCCATCACGGCGGCGACAAGGTACTACAGGAAAAATCTGTGATCCGGTAGCGCTCCCCATACTGCTCTATCCAGTTCAATAAACGCCAGACATCCTTTTGGTGGAAAAGCTCTGTTCCGGCATTGATCGTAGCGGCCGAACCACAAGCAACGCCAATTTGAGCCATTTGTTTGTAGGTTTTGCCTTCGCTTAATGCCCAAACCATTCCGGCCACCATACTATCACCAGCGCCAACGGTACTTTGTTTTTTCACCAATGGCGCCGGAATATGCTCAAACCCCTGGCGGGTAACCAGCAAAGCGCCCTGTGCACCCAGTGAAACCACCACACTAGCACATTTCCCCTGCTTGATGATATCCAGCGCAGCATCATCTACCTGATTCATTTCCAAAACCGACACACCCGCCAAGGCGCTGAGTTCTGCCAGATTGGGTTTCAACAAGTACAAACCCTCATCTGCCGCTGCCAAAAGTGGCTCGCCGGATGTATCCAGAATAAATTTGGCGTTAATCTCCTTGGCAAAGGAAGCCACCTTCTCATAATAAGTGATCGGCAAGCCTGGCGGCAAACTTCCGCTGGCAACCAAATACTCCGGTTTAAGCCCCCGTATCGATTCAAGACATTTGTCGGCATCCTGCTCCTCAAGCGCACGGCCCGGGGTTGTTAACCTGTATTGTGCATTGCTTGACCGCTCTCTGACCGCAAGATTTTCTCTGGTTTCGGCATTCACCTTCAACGGTTCTATCTGGATGCCCTTTTCCTGCAACATGCCACACAAAACATTGCCATTATGCCCGCCACAAGGAAATACGGCCACAGAAACGCCCCCCAATTCATGAATGGCCTTTGAAACATTGATGCCGCCGCCACCGGCATCCATTTGGATAGCGCTGCATCGAAGCTTGTGCTCCGGAATCATTTTTTCCACTTCGGTACTTTTATCCAAGGCCGGATTTAAGGTGAGGGTAACTATTTTCGCCATAAGTTGCGGTAGTGAATGCAAGGTTGATCTTGCCGGTCTTGCAAAGATGCAAACTTTGATGACAAGGCGCCTATTCTCCCGGTACCGAATATTTCAGACAATTCCCGGACCTTTTTACCTTTGCGACAACCTCGCAGCACGGGCAACTGCCAGATTTTCTCACCAACATCTTCCTTATACATGGATTTTTTCAGGAACAAGCGGGTCTGGATTACAGGCGCTTCATCCGGCATCGGCGAAGCCTTGTCGCTGGCATTGGCAGAAAGAGGCGCTCATTTGATACTTTCTGCACGCAATGAAGTGGAAACCAATCGGGTAGGTGCTGCCTGTGTAGCTGCAGGAGCTGCCTCGGTATTGGTACGCAGACTCGACCTCGAGCAGCATGATGCCATTCCGGGAATCGTGGATACCACCCTCAAACAGGTTGGCAAAGTAGATATTCTGATCAATAATGGCGGCATTTCACAACGGGCGCTAGCCCTGGACACCAGTCTGGAGGTAGATAAAAAGTTAATGGCCGTGAACTACTTTGGTACCGTTGCCCTCACCAAGGCGCTGCTTCCAAATATGATCATGCACCAATTAGGCCATATTGTTACCATCACCAGCCTGACCGGAAAATTTGGCTCGCCCTATCGCTCCTCTTATGCCGCCTCCAAGCACGCACTCCATGGCTTTTTCGACAGCCTGCGCGCAGAGTTACATGAAGCTCAAATTAAGGTAACCCTGATTTGCCCGGGGTTCATTCGCACCAATGTCAGTAAAAATGCCCTTACGGGGGATGGCTCCAAACTGGGCAGTATGGACGAAGCCACGGAAAAAGGTATGGCGCCGGAGCGACTCGCTTATAAAATCCTGCAAGCCATTCAGGAAGGCAAACAAGAAGCCTATTTTGGCGGAAAAGAAGTGCTAGGCATCCATCTCAAAAGATTTTTCCCCGCCTATTTCTCAAAAATACTACTCAAAGCCAAAGTACGATAATAGCCTACCCTACTCTGGTAGTGGCAAATATCCGGCGTACACTATATCTGCCAGCGCCTTTGCCTATCAACATCAGCAGCCCGCCTGTAATGGCGAAATTTTTCATGAATAGAATACTCTGGTGACGAAGCTCGAAATTGTTGTCGGTATTCCAAAAATCATGGGTGATCATGGTTACAGGCACCCAATACAGCAAAAGGAGAATGGAGCCCAGCGTAGTTCTGTAGCCAAGCAGCACCATGATCCCTCCCATGGTCAGTAGAAAAATGGCGCCATACAACAGCATATCCTGATTCCAGGTTAAACCATGCTTTGTCATGGTTGCTTTCGCCGTGCCAAAAAACAAGGTGGTATCTATCGCCTCAAAAATGAAAATGGCTGAAAGAAAAATCCTTCCTATCAAATCGGTTATGTCGCGCATATGCCTGCTTAATCTTTGTATCGGGCTCCATGAATGGAATGGCACCCCCTGAAAAAGTGCGCGAAGATACAATCTTTTGTGTTTGGGTGTTTTAGTGTTTGGGGGTTTTGGTGCGTTGGGGCCACCGTGCCTTCGATCCATCGCGCCTTTGTGTCTCCCTCGTGCCTTCCCAATATAGCCAACCCAAAGTCGTTTTAATAATCAAACACTCATAATCCCCTAAAAATCAACAACTTAAAATCATGAGAATCATGATTTCACATAAATCACATAAATCACAGTAATCACATAAATCACAGTAAAAAAAGCCCCCCTCCTCGTACAGGAGAGAGGCCATCCCAAAAACCGATTTTAAAGTATGAGCTTGTAAAATCGCTTAATGGTAATATCGTATGGCGGCAGGCTTGACTTAATAGTCGGCTCGCGTGCCACTTTTTGGCTTGTTCAAAGGAAATGTCCTTTGCGAAGCGAAATGTACTGTCGGGGTGACTTAAAGCCACCCCGACAGAGACATTTTATTACTTCGCTTGAATCATC
>JADZFI010000526.1 GCA_020850025.1 Saprospiraceae bacterium | reverse complement strand
GGGTGACTGGCAGTCACCCCTACAATATACAGCTCCATAAGCAACTCAAACCCTCGAACACGTCAATGCGCTTCCAGCCAGTTCTCCCCTGCCCCAACTTCCACCAGTATAGGCACTTTGAGGTGAGGCAGCGCGCTTTGCATTTTATCTATGATAAGTGGTTTGAGCTCGTTGACTTCATCTTTTCGTGCATCGAAAACAAGTTCGTCGTGCACCTGAAGGATCATCTGCGAGCGGAATTTTTCCTTGCGCATGGCCTCCCGAATGTTGATCATGGCTACTTTGATCAGGTCGGCGGCTGAACCCTGAATGGGCGTGTTGATGGCAATTCGTTCGCTCATGGAGCGCATCATACCGTTTCCGGAGTTGATATCACGCAGGTAGCGGCGTCGGCCCAGCATGGTTTCCACATATCCATTGGCCCGGGCAAACTCCACAATCTTGGTCATGTATGTGCGCAGGCCGGAGTATTCCCGGAAGTAATTATCAATCAGCTCTTTTGCTTCGGTGCGTTTGATGCCCAGTTGCTGACTCAGATTGCTGGCTCCAGCCCCGTAGATGATGCTGAAATTCACCGTTTTGGCGGCACGACGCTGCTCGCTGGTCACCTGATCCAAAGGAACGCCGTATACGCCGGCGGCAGTGGCGGTGTGGATATCCAGGCCTTTCTGGAAGGCCTCCAGCATGGCCTGGTCTTCGCTGATCTCTGCAATCAGCCGAAGCTCAATCTGGGAATAGTCGGCACTCAGGATGAGGTGCTCGCTGTCGCGCGGCACAAAAGCTTCCCGTACTTTCCGACCTTCCGCTGTGCGGACCGGGATGTTTTGCAGGTTCGGGTTCTGACTGCTGAGTCGGCCGGAAGCCACGAGTGCCTGATTGAAAGAAGAGTGCACGCGGCCTGTGCGTGGATTTACCAGGGTAGGCAGGGCGTCCACATAGGTGGATTTGAGTTTCATCAAGCCACGGTGCGCCAGAATATCGGCGCAAATGGGGTGGTTAACCGCTAAATCCGAGAGGATTTCCTCGTCGGTGGAATATTGCCCCGATTTCATTTTTTTACCCGGATAAGGGAGTTTCAACCGGTCAAAAAGCGCCTCTCCCACCTGTTTCGGACTGGCAATGTTGAAATTAAAACCGGCTTCCTGCAGAATCTTTTCCTCCAGCGCTACAATCTGAACTGCCAGTTCGCCGGAATATTCCTTTAAAAAATCAGGGTCAATGCGTACACCGGCGTGTTCAATATCTGTCAGCACCTTTACCAGCGGCGTTTCCACTTCCTCGAACAGTTTTACCAGTTGTTTGCCGCCGGCTTCGAGCTTGGGTTTCAGTATATCGCGCAAACGCAGCGTAACATCGGCATCTTCTGCGGCGTATTCCTTGATTTTTTCCAGCGGCACATCGCGCATATTGCCCTGTTTGGCGCCTTTACCGCCAATAAGCTCCTCAATTTTCACCGGACTGTAATTGAGCAGGGTTTCTGCCATGTAATTCATGTTGTGGCGAAGTTCCGGTTCCAGCAGATAATGGGCCAGCATGGTATCCCAGTAAGGGCCGCGCAGTTCGCAATCGTAGTTTTTAAGCACGATGGCATCGTACTTGATGTTCTGCCCGATTTTTATAATCTGCTCATCCTCAAAGATCTCCCGAAACTCCTCCACAATTTTCTGCGCTTCCTTTCTGTCGGCAGGAACCGGCACGTACCAGGCTTCGAAGGTCTTGACGGCAAAGGAAAAGCCCACCAGATCAGCCTGTGGCGCTTCAATGGAAGTCGTTTCGGAGTCGTAGGAAATGGCTTTGGCTTTTTTTAGCAAGGCTACCAGTTCGGCACGTTTCTCGGGAGTATCGGCCAGATGGTACACATGATCGGTATTCTCGATGGTATGCGTACCCCGTGTATGGAACTGGGAATCCTGAGGAGGAGGAAGTTCCATGGATTGTTGCACCATGACGGCCTCATCGAACAGGTTGCCCTGGGTACCGCCTGTGTTTGCCGGTTTAGGTGCGGCTGCCTTGCCGGGAGCTGCTTTGTCCCCATTCCCGAGGGAACTTCTAAGGATGGCATCTGCCAGTGATTTGAATTCGAGTTCTGTAAAAATCTCGATCAGTTCTTCGCGATTGAAGGGTTCCAGCTCGAACTTGCGCTCATCGAATGTTACCGGGGCATTTACTTCAATGGTAGCCAGCCATTTGGAGAGAGTGGCTTTTTCGTGGTGGGTTTTGACGATCTCCTGTTGCTTGCCCTTGAGTTTATCGGCATTCGCAAGCAAATTTTCCAGGGAGTCGAATTCTGACAGCAGTTTGGCGGCGGTTTTTTCCCCGATACCCGGCAATCCCGGGATATTATCCACGGCATCGCCCATCAGCCCCAGCATGTCTATCACCTGCTCCACCCGCTGAATGCCCCAGCGTTCACACACCTCTTTGGGGCCCCATATTTCTGGCGGTTCTCCGCCTTTCGCGGGCTTGTACAACAGAATATGATCAGACACCAATTGCCCGAAATCCTTATCAGGCGTAACCATATAGGTGGTGTACCCTACTTTTTCCGCCTGTTTGGCCAGTGTTCCAATTACATCATCGGCTTCGTAGTTGGGCGCCACCACCACCGGGATGTTCATAGCCTCAATTATTTTATGCACCCACGGCAGCGCAAAGGTGATATCCTCCGGCTGTGCTTCCCGGTTGGCTTTGTACGCATCAAATTTCTCATTCCGGACCGTGCCTCCCTTCGGGTCAAACACCACAGCCAGGTGCGTGGGTTTTTCCCGTTGAATCAGGTCCCAAACGGTGCGCATGAACCCCTGCACTGCCGATACATTCCAGCCTTTGGAATTCATCAATGGACGCGCTATAAACGCAAAATGCGCCCGGTAAATCAGCGCGTGACCGTCAAGTAAAAAAAGTCTTTGATCAGTCATAAACTATAATGCCCAATCATTTGTAGCCCCAGCGGGGCGTCAACATTTGTAGCCCCAGCGGGGCGTCAACATTTGTAGCCCCAGCGGGGCGTCAACATTTGTAGCCCCAGCGGGGCGCCAACATTTGTAGCGGGGCGCCAACATTTGTTGGCCCGAAAGGTAAAGGAAAAAAACAAATTATTTGTTTTAAATAACCTGTTGATCATCTTAATACCGTAACATCACCTTTCAGGGCTAGTGAGCGACCGTCGGGCAGCAAAACTTTTGCATACCAAACAAATACTCCGGGGTTTACCGGCTCGCCACGGAAACTGCCATCCCATCCCAAATCAGGGGCATTGGGTAAAAATGCCTGCCGTTCAAACACCATCTCTCCCCAGCGGTCGAACACCCTTAGTACCTCAATTTCAGATACGTCCTCCCCGGCAAAAATGGTGAACCATCCATTGCTTTCGCTTTCGGGCATGATCACATTGGGCACGTATATCCTGAAATTATTCACCGTAACCCAAATCCGGTCTTCGGCAATACAGCCATTTTGATCCACCACCTGTACCTGAAATTCCGTGCCAGTTTCCGGGGTAACGCGTTGCCTCAGCGCTGCACTATCGAAGGCAAACACATCGTCTGGCTCCCAGGTGATCCGGGAAAGGGATGCATTCCCTGGCGATACCGTGGCAATCAACTGAACGGATTGCCCCAGTTCCAGCGAGGTATCGCTCGCCGCCAGTGCAACGCTCATCAAAGGCGGTTCCGTTAACACCACCTCCGCCTCCCAGGTACAACCAAATCCGTCGCGTACGCGCAGGGAATAGGCCCCGGGCTCCAGCGAATGGAAGGTGGCGCTGGTTGTAAAATTCTGATTATCAATAGCATAAACATAAGGCGCAGAGCCTCCTTCCACCTGTTCAAATCGAATGACACCATCATCGTCGCCGTAGCACAGAATAGGCTCAATATGGTACACAGCCTGAATAGGATCGTCCCAGTCGAGCCGGATGCTGTCTTGCGCCCGGCATCCATTCTGCAAATTGGTCACCGTATGCACAAACCAGCCGCCTTCCGTTACCGGCAGTAACCAGGCAATGGTATCATGTACCACCTGTCCATTTTCCAGTACCGTCCAGCGGTTTTCAAATCCTGGTCCTTGTGATGAGCCTTCCGGATGGAGTAGAACCATCGTTTCCGAGCATGGCACGAGCATTGCAGGTGGGCCGGCCTCAGCTAAAGGTGGAATTGTGTTTTCCGCTACCAACAATTGTGTCTGTGCCGTGCAGCCAAAGCTATTGGTGGCGGTCACCAGATAAGCGCCTGCATTGGACACGACATGATCCGCAGCGTCCGGCAAAGGACCTCCGGGCGATTGCCAGTTGTAGTGCAAATCGTTTTGGTTGGCAGTAACACCTATCGAAACCCTGGGTTGAGCGCAGGTAATCACGCCGGAATAACTCTCCAGTTCAGGAATCAGTCCGTACGCCGCTACCGTGGCCACCAGGGTTTGGGTACACGCATGATCGTCGGTAACCGTAACACTGTACACGCCGGGCGACAGGTTATTGGTACCCGGACCGGAGGCATTGTTCGACCAGTTATATTGATAAGGTTGCGTGCCACCGGCAACGCTGAGTACAATGGCGCCCGAGCCGGTTTCGCAGGTATCAGCAGCCAGAAGTGTGCTCAGGACTAGCGCTGGTGGCTGCGAAAGGGAAAAGGCCTCTTCCAGCGTACAGCCGTTGGCATCTGTTATCGTTACAGCGTACGGGCCGGCAGGTAGTCCGGATATGTCTTCCGTTGTGGCACTGTTGCTCCACAAAAAAGAATAAGCCCCGGTCCCTCCGGAGATGGAAATATCCACGGCTCCGTTGCCGGATTCATAACAATTGAGTTGGGTAAGTACTGTATTGGCAAAAACCAGGGCTGCCGGCTCGCTGATCTGGTAGCTTGCGGTGCTGCTGCAAGCTCCACCGGCATAGGTGATGGTAAGGGTATAATTACCCGGACCGAGCTGGGAAAGATCCTGGGTGGTGCTGTTGTTCGACCAAAAATAATCAAACCCCGGTGTTCCACCGCTCAGTTGGAGGTCAATACTGCCATTTTGAGCGCCAAAACAATCTACCTGCTGCAGGGCGGCCTGCAAACCAGGTTCGTTGTGTTCTGTAACGGTCAACGTTTCCAGCAGAGTACAGCCGTTGGCATCGGTAATGGTGAGCTGGTATGATCCTGCCGGCAGATTGGGATTGACGGGAGTGCCGATATTATTGGACCAAAGCAAGGAATAAGGAGGAGTGCCCTGCGAAGCTCCCTGAAAGATGGCGTTGCCCGTAGCCAATCCCGGACAGGAAGGAGTCGTGTTCACCCCGTTGCTTTGGAGAGGGGGTGGCTCCATGAGCAAGGTTGATGTTGTGGCTGTACAACCGGTGGCATCGGTTACCGTTACGGTGTATTGGCCTTCGGCAATATTATTCAGATCTTCCGTAACGGCGCCGTTCGACCAAAAGTAGGTCAACGGAGCAATGCCGTTTTGCACACTCAGGTCTACAAAACCTCCCGATCCGCCATGGCAGCCGGCCGCAGCTTGTTGCGTGCTGGTTACCAAAGGTAAGGGTTCAAAAATCTGGAAGGTTCGTGTCTGGCTGCAGGCGCCATTCGCATACGTAAAAGTGAGTGCATAGGAGCCTGGTGCGAGTGCAAGTATCTGATCCTCTGTGCTGTTGTTCGACCACAAATAGCTGTAACCGGGCGTTCCTCCACTCAGCAGGAAGTTGATGGCGCCATCGTTGGCGCCGAAACAGGACACATCCTGAACAACCGTTCCCTCTGCGGGTACAGCAAATCCGGGAACATCAATGGTTTGTGTCAAGCTACATCCGTTGGCATCCGTTATGGTGAGCTGGTATTGTCCGGCCGGCAATTGGGCAATTTGATCCGTGGTGGCATTGTTTGACCAAAGCAGCTGATATGGCGGGGTGCCCTGGGCGGCTCCCAGAAACGTAATGGCGCCGGTTGGCGCGTCTTCGCAGGCTGGAACGGTACTGAATCCGCTGGAAATGAGTGCATCAGGTTGCTGTAAAATCACAGTTGCCACATCGGAGCACTGGCTGGCATCTGTTACCACAACGGTATACGTGCCTGCCGGCACATTGTTCAGTTGAGTACCCTGGCTACCGTCCGACCAGGCATATTGGTACGGCGGCTGACCGGTTTGGATGTTCAGGGCAATGGACCCGGTTTGTCCGAAGCATAAAATGCCGGCGTTAACCTGCGCGGTTATTTCCACCAGGCCGCCGGCCTCTGCGCGGACACTATCAATGCTGACACAGCCTTTGGCATTGGTCACTTTGACGGTGTACATGCCGTCTGTTTGCGTACTGATATCGGCCCCGGTTTCTCCGGTCGACCATTCAAACTGGAAAGGAGGGTAGTTCCCCTGTGCGCTGGCGTGAAGCTGCGCCGGATTGCCCTGGCAATCGCCATGAAGGGTATCCAATTGCAACATGGGTCTGCCGATGGACTCCAGCAGCACGGTATCCTGATGCCGTATGGCACATAGGTCGGTGGCTTCTACCCAGTAGACGCCGCTTTGATCTGCCTGAAATGCACTGGAGGTGCTGCCATCCTGCCATAAATATTGCACAAAACCGCTGCCGGCGTTCAGTTCCAGGGTGGTATCCTGACAAACCTGCACGTCAGGTCCAAGATCCACCGGCGCCTGCGGAATGGGCACTTCAAACTGAAAAAGGTTGTTTAAAAAATCGCATTCCAGGATATCGGAAGAGGGAAAATCCATGTCCAGCTGGAAAGGAGCAACTACGCTGGCATCATCGTTTACCACCCCGAACTGGGTGCCTGTGCTCACCCTGGGTATGGTGAATTGAAAAGTGGCACAGGAATCCTTCTCTACCGGCAGGTTGGTCAGTTGAACATTGCCGATTAATGTTGTGGTACTCACGGTTGGGTTGGCCAAATAAAATGCTATTGGCGCTCCGGCAGGAAACACCTTGTTCCCTTGATTACAGATGTTCAGGGCAAGCACCATACTATCGGCCTGGCAGACAACCTCCACTACTGTCGCCACTACATCCGGCAGTGGGATTTCAGGCAGGAAGTTTTCATTCAAAACGGGTCGTTGAGAGAGATAGGAATTAAATGGCCGGATACCTGATCCGGGAGCAGGTAATTCAAGATGGTGCTGAAGCTGATTGGCAGGTATGCTCAGATCGTCGTTGACATTGACAATGAAATAATTGAATTGGTTCCATACATTTCTGCTGGGCACCCAGGGGAAACCGTCAGATTCATATATTCGCAATCGTCCTCTGTATCGTTCATTAAATTGCAGGGGAGGCGGCAGTGCTATCCGGCCGCATACGGCAATTTCCGTTTCGCCATCGTTATCAACATCAGCAACCACCGCATATTCATCAGAAGTGACAGAAAAACAGGGCGTAGTAAGCCAGTTCCGCAGGGCATCAACACCGGGGGGAAAGGGCGCCGCGCCGCCATAGAGGATCCTCAGATTACTCTCATCCCGGTAAACGATTTCTGATATACCATCTCCATTAAAATCATATACCGTAGAACCGGTCCATCCGGAGCCATCAGAGGTGGGCAGATTCCACCAATAAGGCGTAGCCGGAGTTAGTTGTGCTGCCTGAAGATTGTAGCAGGTGAAATTCATGGAACTGCAAATCAGAATCTCCGGATAATCTGCTGTAAAACCATGCTGCCTGTCGTCATACACATTGGCAATGCAGGCAAGGCTACCGCTGCTGAAAGTATTGGCCGGATACGGAAGCCATCGGATAAAGCCGTTTTTATTCCAGATATACACGCCAGTCTGGTTGGTTTGGCGTATGGAAGTAACAACAATATCCATGATACCATCCAGATCCACGTCTGCAACGGCGGTATAGCCATCCCGGTAACCCATAGTGGCGGGCACCATATTGCGCATGTCCCGCTGGATTTTAATTTCCATTGGATCTCCATCAGCCGGATCCAGGTCAATAGAGTAAATGACCGGTCCGGCCACCAGTTCCAATCCGGCGCAATCAGGATCGCCATTGCAATCGGCTACGGAAAGAATGTCAACAGCAGTTGGATTGCAGGATCCCTCCGAGAAAGCGCTAAAGGCAGACTGCCCCATCGTGGCGTTCCCGTTGAGCATCTTATTCAGTGTAGGACTTGCCGGATTGCTTAGGTTAAAGGTATAGATATCGTTGCCTGCATAAACTTCGGCAATGCCATCACCATTAAAATCGGCAAGCAAAGGCCTTTGCTCCGCAAAATCAAGCACTATTCCGGTGGTAATCCACAAGGTCATGGGCGCGGCAGGGTTTTCCATAAAATCTTTAAATACCCGTATCCTTCGGTCTGCGCAGGCTACAAGGAGTTCAGGAATACCGTCGGCGTCCACATCGCCAATGGTTGGGGTAAGGCTGGGGTAAGGATCCATGCCTCCCGGAACGATCAGAATGAACGGGTTGGCAGCATTAGACCCATCGCCTTTATAGATCTGGATTCTGTTTTGAACAACGGATTGGCCCTCCACCACTATGATTTCCGGCAAGCTGTCTTGTTGTGGATTCAAATTTGCCACCACGGGCGCACAGACCGTTGAAGGACCATCCTGTGCAGACTGCCAGGCAAGTTTAACCGTAAACTGATTCGGTAGATTGGTAATAGAGCAGTCCTGCCCGAAGGCTGTGGCGCAGCTCAGCAAGAAGATTAGGGTCAGATTTAGGTGTATAGGACGCCGCATATTCATAAAAAAGTGAACCCGGACACAATGTAGCATTGTATTCCGGGGGAAATGACAGTTGCGGATTAGGATTATCAGGCGTCCTGGGATCTGTCCATGGTGACTCTTGTGACAACCAGTCACAAGGCGATTATTTCGTACGAACAGCCCAAAGTTAAGTGTTTTTTGATAACAAACAAGTTAGACCTACTATTGCCGGAGCCTGGACATTTCAGTACAGACTCCGGCGTTCTACAGCTTATTTTAATTTGATAACCGGCAAAAGACGGTAAACGCCGTTGCCTTGTTTTTTGATGGATTGTTCTGCGTCAAAATCAAGAATGAAAGTGTTGACATCCAGATGAAGGTGTTTATCGATCTTCACTTTCAGACCTGATTGCTGGGCACTTGGGGTCTCGAGCGGGTACAGGACACTATCGACCATGACGGAATTGTCGGGCCCCAGTACAAACCGCACTTCTTTCAGGGTATCGACGGGTACTGGTCCGGCAGCAATCAGGGTGTCAATACCGTTTTGAAAATCCAGCAAATTATACACACCGGCATTGGTTGGCAAGGTGAGCCATTGGGCGGTATCGGAAGCACTCTTGATGCGGATTTCCTGAATGTCTACATTTACCTGCTGATAATCGCCGGGGCCATCGGTCATGCGAATTTGGAGGTAGGTTTGATTAGCCGCATCCTTTTTACAGGCGAAAAAGCCTGCTGCCAGGAGCAGGGTTATAGCAATGGAGAGAAAACGGGATTTGAACATGTTAGAAAAAATCGGTTAATGATTGAAAAATGGTGTTTGCTTTTTGCCAACACCTTGGAATTCGGCAGCCCGAATCATTCCGTATTTTAACCGCAAAAACTGTACACAAATTGCCTTTTTGGAACAAAATGGGGGTATTCCCGCGAAATTACCCTTCAGGAAGTAAGGGTTTCCCCTTAACTATAGCCATTGCAGACCTGAATGGCCCATGACAGGGCACGACGAAATGGTAAAATAAATTTCACTCTTTAAAAAGCAGGTAAAAACACCTTATCATTCTGAATAAGCAATTATACTCATAAATATATTCTGAATTAAAGCATATATTTGCAATAAATTTTTTACCAACCTATTTGCTTACTATGAAAAAATCAGTGCACAACAATCTTCTCTTTGCAATGCTTTTGGCAGTGGTTGGCACAGCTCCGCTTTTTGCACAATCTGCTCAAACCAAAGATGCTACCAAGGAAATTGCTCCAATTGCAAAAGCATGGCAGGATGCCTATAATCGCCGCGACCATGCGGCTCTCGCTTCTATGTACACGACTGAAATCGCCAGTGTGGGTCAGGATGGTACCACTTCCACCATCACCAAAGCGCAGTTAGAGGAGCAATTTAAGTCGGATTTTATGACCTACAACACCCAAACGGAAGTTAAAATTGGAAGCGCATCCCTCCTTTCCGACGGAAAAGCGAGAGTAATTGACACCTATACCAATTCAAATATCGACCTTAAAACAGGAGTGCGGACGGTAGAAACCGGAACCTATGACCATGTTCTGGTGAAACAGGCGGGCGCCTGGAAACTCACCCAGATTCATGTTATCCCTACCAATTAAGTTAAGGGAATACTCAGACAGGAAAAAATAAAAAAATTGAATTGAAAACAACCTTCATTAGCCTCCCTCGGATGATTCCGGCGGGGGTTATTTGTTTCCGGCTGTATTAAAGAGACTACACCGCGAAGCTTTCACCGCAACCGCAGGTGCGCGTAGCATTGGGGTTGTTGAAAGAAAAGCCCTTGCCATTCAATCCGCCGGAAAATTCGAGCGTAGTATTGAACAGATAAAGGAAGCTTTTCAGATCCGTAACCACCTTTACGCCATTGTTTTCAAACACCTGATCATTGGGCTTGGATTCGTTGTCGAAGTCAAGTTTATACGACAACCCGGAGCAGCCGCCGGAGGTAACACTTACCCGGATGAAATAATCGTCAGTCAGTTTGGATGTTTGCCGCACTTCCTCGATTTTTTGCTTGGCGCTGTCAGCTACGAAAATCATGGGATGTTAGACTTTTGGACGTTGGACTTTTGGACGTTGGACTTTTGATTTTTGGACGTTGGACAATGGACTTTTGGATGTTGGACTTTTGGAACTTGGACAATGGAGCGATGATTGACACATTATGATCATTCCATTGTCCATTGTCTAAAAGTCCATTGTCCAACGTCCAAAAGTCCAACGTTCTTATGCTAGGTTGTTCTTCTTCTGATAATCTGCAATGGCTGCCTTGATCGCGTCTTCGGCCAAAACGGAGCAGTGGATCTTTACCGGCGGGAGTGCCAGTTCTTCCACGATGTCCATATTGTCGATACGCATAGCATCTTCCAGGCTTTTGCCTTTCAGCCACTCGGTGGCCAGAGAGGAGGAAGCGATGGCAGAACCACAGCCAAAGGTTTTAAACTTGGCATCGCGGATAACGCCGGTTTCGTCGTCTACTTCAATTTGCAGACGCATTACGTCGCCACACTCCGGAGCGCCAACGAGGCCGGTGCCTACATTTTTGGCGTCTTTATTGAGAGAGCCTACATTTCGCGGGCTCTTGAAATGTTCGAGCACTTTTTCTGAATATGCCATGGTACAATCTATTTAGCGTTGATGTAGTGTTGTTAAATGCTGAGGGTTTTCAATGGGTCATTTTCGGTTCATCAACCGGTAGTACAAGCCTTTTACAAAGTAGTAGATCTTGTACATCAGCTGTGTAAACGGATCCGGCGGACTTTGTAGTGGCATAGACTTGAGGGGTTTGAGGGGTTTGATGTACCGGCGGGTTTAGCCGCCGATGTTTCAAGTTTATACTCAGTGTGCAGCCCACTCGATCTTGCTCAAATCCACTCCGTCCTTGTACATTTCCCAGATAGGGGAAAGCTCGCGCATGTGGTTCACTCCGTTGCGCACCAGTTCGATGGCCTGATCCACCTCTTCCTGAGTAGTGAAACGCCCCAGGGAGAAACGAATGCTGGAGTGTGCCAGGTCGTCGCCCAGGCCCATACCTACGAGTACGTAGGAGGGTTCCTGTGATGCGGAAGTACAGGCTGAGCCGGAGGAAACCGCAATGTTCTGGTTGAAAGTCATCATCAGACCTTCGCCTTCCACGT
>JADZFI010000525.1 GCA_020850025.1 Saprospiraceae bacterium | reverse complement strand
TGGAAGTATTGCTCACCGACAATTTTCAGCCGGATCTGATTTTTTGGGGCTTGCGTCTTGGCGAACCAGTGACAGCCTTTACCAGCTTGTTGATGGCTTTTATGTGCTTTTACGCATGGAGGCGTCTGGGCAAGACAACTTCCATTATTGCTGAGCCTGAATATTTCCGTTTTTTTTTCCTGCTAATGGCAATTTCGGCGTTTCTAGGGGCTGTGGTTGGCCATTTGTTCTTGTACATGTTACCATTTGCCTTTAAGATACCAGGATGGATTTTAGGGATGGCTGCTATGGCAGCTTTGGTCCAGGCAAGTATCTGGCGCACCAATGGTGTCTTAAACGGTCAGTGGGGCTACAAAATATCCATGCTGAACAAGATCACACTCGTTGCAGGAGCCATGTGGCTGGTCGTTTCACTCTGGTTTCCTGTGGTCGAATTCCATGCCGCTATCGGGCTGCTGGGTATGGTTTTACCCCTGGAATACCTGATGTATAGAAGAAATGCGGATGTATCAAGCCGTTACATGCTTACGGGCATTGGACTTTTGGTGATCGCAGTGTTATTCCACATTGGAAAGGTCTCCCTGAGTGTTTGGTTCAGCTTTTTTGACATCGCACACCTGATCATGTGCGGGGCATTCTGGTGCTTTATGCTCGGGGCTGAGACAGGGGTAATCTCTTCTCAAAGAATTGCCGTCAGAGTTTAATCATGCTCATCCCGGCAGGGTGGGCCACAGCAAGGGTTTGTATCATGGCATCTAAAATGCCCTGATCTTTCTGAAAGTCCCGATCTCCTAAATCCATAATTACCACTGGCGTTTCGCTTTCTGTTTTCAGAAAGTCAAAGTAAGCATCCTGAATGTCTGACAAATAACTTGGAGAGATGTTCAGTTCAATGTTGCGCCCACGTTTCTGTATGTGCTTGAGCAAAACATCCACTGGCCGGTGCAGATAAAGTAAAAGGTCTGGTTTTGGGAAGGTTGCATTCAACACTGAAAAAAGTCGCTGAAACAAACGGAACTCCTCCTCACTCAGGTTGTTCTTTGCAAACAGGAGCGTTTTCACAAAAAAGTAATCCGCAACGGTAAATTTTCTGAAAAGGTCAGGTTGACTGAAGTGCTCCAGCAGTTGCTTGTGCCTTTCAGTCATGAAGAACAGCTCAACCGGGAAAGCATATCGCTCTGGTTGTTCGTAGAAAGGGGGTAGAAAAGGGTTGTCGGTAAACTGCTCCAATACCAGCGAGCAGCCCAGTTGTTCAGAAAGCAGATGGCACAGCGTCGTTTTACCTGCGCCTATATTGCCCTCAACGGCGATAAACGTGTAGGGTATGTTCATAAGATTATCACAACATCACTACATCTGACTGGTCGTCGCACTCCATATAGAGTTCATCAATTGGTTTGTGGAGTATTGGATGTTCAAATTCCGGGGCTATTTCCATCATTGGAACCAGGACAAAACCGCGTTTGTGCAACTCAGGATGTGGTATTTCCAGCCCTTTGTCGCGCACAATCCTCTTCCCGTAGAACAAAATATCCACGTCAATAATTCTTGGGCCCCATTTTTCTTTGCGTTCGCGCCCCATGTCCCGCTCTATCCGGCTGATCTTTTCCAACATCTCGCGCGGTTCGAGGGAGGTGTTGATCAAGACGACCTGATTGTAAAAGGATTCCTGATTGGGTTCTCCCCAGGGCTGGGTTTCATAAACGTGGCTTTGTTTGGCAATTTTGCCTATGTTTTTCTCGATCAAACCAATGGCAATCCTGAGATTTGCTGCACGATCCCCCATGTTGCTTCCAATGCTCAGGAAGGTGTTGATGTATTTCTTTTGTCCGAATGCCTGCATATGTTCTTCGCCGTCCCTTAAGTGGGCCAGACGAGCACAAAGGTAACAAAAGAGTTTTGCCCATTTATTTTTACTGAAACCATACCTTCGTGAGGAATAAAAATATCTCATTGATCCATTGGAAATGAATACTTTGCACCCTTAATACTAACATCATTCACCAAATAGTACTCCATATGAGATTCGCCCTGACAGCTTTGTTGACGTTCTTTTCCATGCAACTGATAGCGCAAAAAACCTATACGCCCGATTGGGAATCGCTGGACTCGCGACCAACACCAGATTGGTGGCTGGATGCTAAATTCGGTATTTTCATCCATTGGGGAGTATACTCTGTGCCGGCTTTTACGGCAAAAGGGAATTATGCAGAATGGTATCAACATTCTTTGGAAAACAACTCGCATAAAGGCAAGGTGAAGCAATACCACGAGGTGAATTTTGGTGAACGCAGTTATTACGACCTAGCTGATGATTTTCATGCCGAATTGTTTAATCCCGATGACTGGGCAAGACTGTTTGAAAGGGCTGGCGCCAGATATGTGGTGTTAACCTCCAAGCATCACGACGGTTTTTGTCTCTGGCCCAATGAAGACGCCAACAGAACATGGGGAATCCCCTGGAATTCTGAGGTAAGAGGCCCTGGCCGTGATTTGGTAGAAGAACTTTTTGAATCCTTGAACAAAACCAAAGTGAAGCCAGGTTTGTACTTCTCCTTGTACGAATGGTTCAACCCAATATGGCAATACGACAAAGCCCAATATGCCAAAGAGCATGCCATGCCACAACTTTATGAGCTTATCCAGCGATACGAACCCTGGGTAATTTGGTCGGATGGCGACTGGGATGCCCCTTCAGAACTCTGGCAAACGCCAAAATTCCTGAGCTGGCTGTACTCCGAAAGCTCTGTAAAGGACAGGATCGTTACAAACGATCGTTGGGGCAGCGATACACGTTTCCGCCATGGTGGCATCTATACGCCTGAATATCAGCCTGATCTGGACTTTGAGGACCATGCGTGGGAGGAGAGTCGCGGTATGGGCGCCTCCTACGGTTACAACCGGCATGAAGATGCCTGGGACTATAACAGCGCTCAATCCCTGATTCTGCACCTGATTGACAAGGTTTCCAGAGGGGGGAATTTCCTTTTGGATATAGGTCCGGATGCTCATGGTAAAATACCTCCCATCATGCAGGAGCGACTCATGGAAATCGGGAAATGGTTGAATATCAATGGCGAAGCCATCTACAATACCCGCAGGTGGAAAACTTCGGTACAATGGACCGCAGGTCGCCGCGACTGGAAGCCTGATGTAGAAGGAAAAGGACCTGTTGACGCTTTACTCAAACAAACCGTAGATCCCGAACCAGGTTATGCAACCAAAGAAGTGTTTTATACCTGGAACCCAAAAACAAAGGCTGTTTATGCCATATTTCCTAAATACCCCAATGATAGAAAGTTGATCCTGAAGGGAATACAACTCCCGGCTACAGGCGTTGAGGTGAGTTTCCTGGCTACCAAAGAAAAGCTGAAGGCTGAAAATCTGGCTGGGAATGTGGTGATCACGCTTCCGGAGTACAACCCCAGCAAAATCAAGTCAGCACATGCGTTTGCCGTGAAAATCAGTGGGTTTGGCGATTTCGTTGGAAAGCCAGGCCTTGAAGTTTTTTACGATCCTGAAACGGTTAAACCAACCGTAAAACTAAGCTGTAGTACTTCCGGCGCCATTATCCGGTACACCACCGATGGAAAAGAACCCTCGGAAGCTTCGCCGGCATACACAGCACCACTGACACCTGCATCTACGACTACGATAAAAGCAAAAGCCTTTAAAACTGGATTGTTACCCAGTAACACCGATTCCATACAGGCAAAAATGTATCGGCTTTTGCCGGCCCAAAACATGCTGCGCGAACCTGGCGCGGGACTTCGGGCAGAACTCAGATCTGTGGAAGGAGAAAAGTACACTTCTGATCAGGTGATTAGAGGATACCTGGAAAAAGCTGAAGACGTCAGCAGGATTGAGCTGGATCCATCCTGTCTGGAGGGTAAATGTGGTATGATCTGGAAAGGATTTATCAATATCCCTGAAACAGGAGGCTATGAATTTTGGACTACTTCCGACGATGGTTCCATCTTGTCCATCGATGGAGAAGTGGTAGTGAATAACGATGGAGACCATGGCTCCGTAGAAAAATCTGGTATTGCTCATCTTCAGAAGGGATGGCATTCGCTTCGGATGGTTTATTTTAATTCCGGAGGAGATGCCGCTTTAAAAGTGCATTACGCTCCACTTGGAGAGGCCAAAAGGGCCATTAATGCAAACATGCTCGGACACTAAAACAGATTCATTCAATTCAAATTTGGAACCGTGATCTGGAAAACAGTCATATTAATTCTGGGCTTTAGCCTTGCATGGCAGGGCGTCAACGCTCAGGCAAACAAAGCCAAACAGTTAGAGCAACAGGTGCAAAACGCAACAGGTGCAGAAAAAATAGAACTTTTGATTGCGCTGGCTGACGCACAGATGTATGCCGGGGAAATGGCTGCTGCGATCAAAACGGCAGATAAGGCAGAAGACCTCGCAGAAGATCTCCGTATGCCCGAGCTGAGGGCAAATGCTCTGAACCGGGAAGGGAAGGCTATTCTTTTGTCTGGAAAGAGGCGCCCGGAACAAAAGTTTGAACAAAGCTTGAAACTTCTGCGCGATATCCGTAGTAACAACAAGGCGCTGGCCCTGGACAATTTGGAAAACCTCAGAGAAATTGCCAAAAAGTCCGGTAAAACCAAGCTGGAGCAGCAGTATGAAAGTCAAATCCTGCGCTTAAAAAGCGGTGGAGTCGTTGCTGAAGGCCCTGTTGAATCCCGCCAGGAAATTCAGCAGGAGCTCACAGCAGCGCAACGTCAGTTGCTGGAAAACCAATCCAAATTCCACGACGCCCAGAACAAAATGCTGCAGGAAAGCAAAGCCCTTCAAGAAGAGTTGGCCGCAAGGGAAGCAGAACTCGA
>JADZFI010000524.1 GCA_020850025.1 Saprospiraceae bacterium | reverse complement strand
TGGGGTTCATCATACTAGCCGCAAGCCCGGGTGGCGCCACCTCCGGGTTCCTGACCTACCTATGGCGCGGGAATGTCGCCTTGTCGCTTTCCTTGACGGCGGTCAACAGCGCACTAACCCTTTTTTCCATCCCCATTGTGGTGACTCTTGGTTTGCGGGTCTTTTGGGATAAATCGTCCGACTTGCATCTGCCATTCTGGGATACGGTGGGGCATATATTCTTTATCACGATCATCCCGGCATTTCTGGGGGTTTGGCTTAGAAAAATGCGTCCGGCTCTTGCAGAAAGAATAAGTAAGCCGGCAAAATACATCATGCTCGGTCTGCTGGCCGTGGTGTTCGCTGTCAAACTGTTCGGCAGCGAGAGTGTTGGAGGCACCGGCTTAACGGCAAAAGATATCCTGCTGTTGTTGCCGATAGGTATGTTGCAAAACATCGCATGTCTATTGACCGGCTACTTTGCCCTGAAATACATTCGGGCGCCACATGCATCACGCCTGACTGCCGCTATGGAAAGTGGCGTTCAAAATACTACCCTTGCATTTCTGATAGCCGGTAATCTCCTGGGCAACCAGGTGATGGTCAAGCCTGCTCTGATCTACTCCATGTTTTCTTTCTGGACGGCTTGTTTGTTCGCATTCCTGGCTAATAAATCTACCGGCAAGAACATTTCCCTAAGGCATTGAGTGGAAAACGCTATTATTGTCCTTCAATTTACCCGATTCTAATGTCTATGCACCTGCGTTGTTTTACCCTCCTTTTATTTGTATTGCTTTTGGGCAATGCTCAGGCTCAAAATCCTTCTCCAGCCCCGGCTCAAACCGGCGCAGTCCTGATTTTAGGAGCCACGGCACATCTTGGCAACGGCGCTGTGATTGCGAACAGTGCCATTGGGTTTGAAGACGGAAAACTGACGTTGGTGGCAGATGCGACCACTATTCGGATAGACCGTAGCAAATACGCTACGGTGTACGATGCTGCCGGCAAGCATGTTTATCCCGGGTTTATAGCCACCAATTCCAACCTTGGACTCTCTGAAATAGAAGCTGCCAGAGCTACCAACGACTATGCTGATATTGGGCAGTACAATCCAAACCTGCGTTCCATTATTGCCTATAATACGGATTCGGAAGTTACCCCTACGGTGCGGTCGAATGGTGTTTTAATGGCCCAGGTGACGCCACAAGGCGGCGTAATTTCAGGCGCCTCCTCTGTTGTTCAGCTGGATGCCTGGAACTGGGAAGACGCTGCATACAAAACCGACGAAGGCATCCATTTAAATTGGCCTGCCATGCGCGCCTTTGGCGGATTCCAATCCGGCAATCCCGGTATGCGCAAAAATGAACAATATGAAAATGAAGTGCAGGCGCTTCGCCGCTTTTTTGAAGAGGCAAAAGCCTATGCACAACAGCCTGCCCCGGAGGTAAAAAACGTCAGATTTGAAGCCATGAGAGGGCTTTTTACACAAAAAAGCACCCTCTATATTCATGCTGACCAGGCCAAAACCATGCAGGAATCCGTGCTTTTTGCCGAAAGCTTTGGATGCAAGCCTGTACTGGTTGGCGCTTCGGATGCCTGGATGATCCCGGATTTTCTGGTAGAACATAAAGTGTCTGTCATTTTGAGCAAAACCCAGCGGCTGCCCTCACGTGAGGATGAGGATGTAGATCAACCATTCAAAACACCAGCTCTGTTACAGGAAAAAGGCGTACTCTTTGTCATATCCGATCAGGGCTTTTGGCAGCAGCGGAATCTACCATTCCAGGCCGGACAAGCGGTGGGTTTCGGACTTAATAAAGAAGCCGCCGTAACAGCCATGACCCTCAACGCCGCCAAAGTGCTGGGCATTGATAAAACCTGCGGCTCGCTGGAAACCGGCAAGGATGCCACGCTGTTTATTTCTGAAGGCGATGCCCTGGATATGCGTACCTGCCAGGTAACTGCCGCTTTCATCCAGGGCCGCAGCATTAGCCTGGACAATAAACACAAGCAATTGTACCAGCGATTCGAGAAAAAATACCGCCAATAATGGATATCGAAACGTTCAGAGATTACTGTCTGGCAAAAAAAGCCACCTCTGAGGATTTTCCCTTCGGACCTGAAACGCTTGTGCTGAAGGTGGGAGGAAAAATGTTTGCCCTGACAGGTCTGGACAGCGACGAATTCACCGTTAATCTGAAATGTGATCCCGATCGGGCAGTTGAGCTCCGGGAGCAATATGCCGAGATCCAGCCCGGATATCACATGAACAAAAAGCACTGGAATACCGTGCATTTCGAGGGCGGGCTGGATCAACGGCTATTGCGAGAACTGATAGATCACTCCTACGAACTGGTAGTAGCTTCCCTGAAAAAAGCCGACCGGGAAGCTCTGGATCTGTAGCACATCATCAAATACGGATGGTTTCTGCAATGGCTGGCAGTAACAACTCCTTGCTTCTTGCAGAAAATGCCCGGATGGCCTCTTCATGATTGATGACCACAAACCCGAAGGTGTCGAAATGACACCCAATCACCTTGTCGCACTTGACGAAATCAGAAGCTATTAGGGCATCCTGGTAGTCCATGGTAAAATTGGAGCCAACAGGCATTATGGCGACATCCAGTTTGGGGCAGGTCATCGGAATGAGCTGCATGTCCATCGTAAGGGCAGTATCTCCGGCAAAATATAACACACCGTCCTTGGTATCCAGTACAAAACCAGCCGGAGAACCGGCATACGTCCCGTCCGGCCAGCTGCTGGAGTGAACAGCATTCACCATTTTCACCCGTCCGAAATCGAAGTTCCACCACCCGCCTTTGTTCATTGGATGAGTTTTAAAGCCCATTTCGCTGTACCTGGCATGAATTTCCCAAATGCCGACAATGGTGACCTCCGGGTTGTTGCGGGCAATGCGCTCCAGATCGATACAGTGATCGCTGTGCCCGTGTGAGAGCAGGATGTAATCGCAGCGAATGTCATCCACCTCCACTTCTTTGGCCAAGGGGTTGCCGCTGATGAAAGGATCGAAAAGAATGCGTTTTCCGGCAGTAGTTACCAGAAAACAAGAGTGTCCGAAGTATGTAATGTTCATATTGTAAAGGAAAGACTTAGGCATTATTTGATCTGAACTTTGCCGATAAAAACACCCCCGGAATGTTTTACCCGGATCGTGTAAATGCCCGGCAAAGTCCCGGTAAGCGTCAGTATCGGGTTGTTCTCCAGGCCTCTCCAATGATGAACGCACTGGCCCAATAGGTTCCACAACATTAGCTCTTCTACCATGCCCTCACGGCATAAAATCTGGAAACTTCCATCAGGCGCAGGATTCGGGAAAATTTGGATTTGTCCTTCCTGAGTAGGTTCAACAGTCGAATTGGTGCTCAACAGGGTTCCTCTGCGGTAAAGCACCAGATCGGCAGTGGCATCCACATAAACCAGATGAAACGCGCCCTCGTGAAAACCCAGAGTAGGCCATTGCAGGGTATGGTTTGGTTTCGCTATACGAATACCAGGCTGCTGGAAGTTTCCCATGCCCGTAGTAGTATGGAAAAAAACGATTTCCCTGGATTTTTCCAGAAATACAATGCCAACTGTATCGTCCTCTGCTGCGATATCCGGAAATGTTTGAGGAACAGTCACTCCGCCATCCGTCAGGAACTCCATCTGAGGTCCAACTGTCATTTTGCCTGCATGAAGCGTATTGGCATAAACCCTGGCGGTTCCGGATGCCTGGCTCATCCACACCCCCGCTATGCTGTCGGCCATTCGGGCCATGCGCGGGCCGCTGATCGGGCAAGTATTGACTTGCCAATCTGTTTCGTCAATATCCGCAGCGATGTCGAAACTGGCGGCCAGGTCGGTAGACCGACTGATCCAGATATCCCGGATGTTTTGGTCATTATTTCGGAAAACGATCCAAACCGAATCTCCGGATGTGAGCATATCAGCGCTGCAACATTCACATACTGCGCCACCTGGGGCCGGCGCATTGGCAATTACCGGATCGCCAAAACTTAACCCCCCATCGGTGGATTTACGCACCTCATACACAGCGCCGTTTTTTTCCCGAATATAACTGATAATGGGATTGCCGTTGTCATCTGTGGTAATAGAAGAAATGGTGGCATAACCGCCGCTAATAGGAGCTTGTACCAGGACAGCCGTCCCGAAGGATTGCCCTCCGTCTGATGAGGAGACGCACCATATTCCACCCGCCAACTGCTCAAACACTACAAATATCTTGTTACCATAAATAGCCATGTCGTAGCCGCCAAAACCGAAGAGAATGGGTGAGTTGGGACTCTGAACCACCGGCGCTGGCGCCGTAAATCCGCCATTTTCAAACCTGGAACACCAGATCTGACTGGTGGAGCTTGCGCTTGTGCCCCAGGTAACCACCGGCGTCCCGTTTTGTAAAAAAGAGATCCGGGGCGCAGTAACCGGCAAACTGGTGGGAACCACTACGATGGAATCGCTCCAAATCACGGTGGACTGAGCCTGGAGTCCAAACGCATTCAGTAGCATGAAACATATTGGGAAAAGTAAGGATTATCTCATGGCCAGGCTTTGTTAACGTAAAGTCTTCGATTTTGGTTGACAAGATACTCCAATTTTATTTGCTTCGGCAATGGACTCTGTGGATGGTTTTCTCCATTTTATTAGAAACAATTAACATTTTTGTGGGTAACAATTTCCGAACTTGCATCGTCTTTGCCTCATACCGGATAACATTCACCTTTTACCTCATTGATAATTTATGAGCGACATCAAACTTTCCCGCAGGCGTTTTTTCGAAAAAATAGCCGCTCAGGGGACGGGCGTTCGCATTGAAACTGTGGCGCCTCTGCCAGCTGAAGACCTGTTCAAAACGGGCGATCAGTCGTATTTCGACCGCCAGTTTACCCTGCAAGGCGGGTTGGATCCTTATCAGGGTCCCTGGACGCAGGATAAGGCGGCTCACCTGCTTCGCAGAACCACCTTCGGGTTGAAGTATGCCCAGGTGCAACAGCTGTTGGCTCTGGGCAGCGCAGAAAATGCGGTGAATTTTATCCTGGATGTGCCGACAACCCCTCCGGCACCGCCAATTAACGACTATAACAACACCAATGCCGTTCCGCCCTATGCCGATCCCAATGTGCCATCCGGCCAAACCTGGATAAACGCACCTTTTGATGTGGAAGCAGAAGGTTTTCGCATAGAAAGCTGGAGAGGCTGGTGGCTCAACCGAATGATCGTGGGTGAAGCCAATATTCAGGAAAAAATGACCCTGTTCTGGCACAACCATTTTGCCACACAGACGGATGCCGTTTTTCGGGGGAAGGCAGCTTACGATCACAACCAGATGCTGCGCAGAAATGCTTTGGGTAATTTCAGAACCTTCGTGAAGGAGGTGACGAAAGACCCTTTGATGCTGATTTTCCTGAACGGATTCCTGAATAACCTGATCGCTCCGGATGAAAACTATGCACGTGAATTACAGGAACTGTTCACAGTGGGCAAAGACGCGCCTCAAACGTATTCTGAAGACGATGTGGTAGCGGCAGCCAGGGTGTTGACCGGCTGGACGCTGGATCAAAATGGCAATACCATTTTTGTGCCCCAGCTTCACGACCAGGGCTTCAAGGTGTTCTCTTCCTTCTACGGGAATACCATCATCCAGGGATCCAGCAATGGTGAAGCTGAACTGGATGCCCTGATCAATATGATCCTGCAGAAGGAAGAGGTATCCCTGTTCATCTGCCGCAAACTCTACCGTTTTTTCGTATATTACAATATCGATCAGGATGTTGAGGCCAACGTGATTGTGCCCATGGCGCAAATTTTCCGCGACAACAACTACGAGATCAAACCAGTGGTGAAAGCATTGCTGCAGAGCGAGCATTTCTTCGATGCAGTCAATAAAGGTTGTATGATTAAAAACCCGCTGGAATTATTGGTTGGGCTGCTTAGGAATTACAACCTGACCCTTCCTGCGCCCACTTTGTTCGACAACTACTCCATTCGCCTGGGGATCAACTATTTCTGTGGCGCCTTGCAGATGATACCGGGAAGCCCACCCAATGTAGCCGGCTGGTCGGCTTATCGCCAAACGCCCACCTTCTACCGCAACTGGATCAGTGCCGATACCATCAGGAATCGCAACATCATTACCGATGTCATGTCCTTTGTCGGCACAGATGTAGGCCCTCAAAAGCTCATCATCAATCATATAGCGTTCGCCGCCCAGTTCCCCGATCCGGGCGATCCTAATGCCCTGATTGAGGATACGCTCGCGGTGTTGTATCCCATGCCAATCTCGGCGCTGAAAAAATTCTATCTGAAAAGCATCCTTCTTTCCGGTCAATTGAGCGACCACTACTGGACCGATGCCTGGAATGCATACGTGAACAATCCGACGGACCCCATGGCGGTGCAAACCGTTTGGTTCCGTTTGGCCACCATGCACAAGTACATCATGAATCTGGCAGAATATCAATTGATCTAACCCGGATGGCTTAACGTCTCCAACACAACATGCTACAACAATGAAAAGAAGAGCTTTTCTCCGCAATACCGGTCTTGCTGCTGCCTGGGCAACCTTCCAGCATCAGGGCCACGCCATCAACCCGATGGCACGGGTTCCTTTCCTCCGCGCATTGGCAGAAGGAGGCAATTCCAACGACCGTGTGCTGGTACTCATAGAACTCAACGGTGGCAATGATGGCCTGAATACCTTCATTCCCATTGATCAGATGGACAACCTCGCCATCAACAGGCCGCACGTACTCATACCGCAAAACCTAACGCTCCCGCTGAACGGAACCATCAAAAATGCCCTGCATCCTTCCATGCAGGACTTCCGGAATCTGTTCAACGACGGAAAAATGTCGGTGGTGCAAAATGTGGGTTACCCAAACCAGGATTATTCCCACTTCCGCTCTATGGATATCTGGATGTCGGCCGCCGATTCAGACCAATATCTGGAAACCGGCTGGGCAGGACGCTACATGCAAAGCATTCACCCGGATTTTCCGGACGGCTACCCTAACGCCACCAACCCTGATCCTTTGGCCATTCAGATTGGCGCCACGGTGTCCTTGGCACTGATGGGGAATACGGTGCCGGTGGGCATGGGCATCACCGATCCGGCTACTTTTTATCAGTTCGTCAGCGATGTGCCCGAACCTGCCCCGAACAGCCACTATGGCAGGGAGCTGGAGTACGTGCGTTTGATCACACAGCAGGCGCAGGTGTATTACAATTCCGTCAAAGCTGCGGCCGAAAACGGCAGTAATCTGGCCACTTATCCCAGCGGTAACAACCTGGCAGATCAATTAAAAATAGTGGCGCAATTGATCAGCGGCGGATTGACCACACCTATTTACATTGTTTCCATGTTTGGTTTTGATACCCACAGCGAACAGGTAGACGGCACCTTCGGCAATACTCAGGGCAATCACGCCAACCTGTTGCGTACCCTCTCCGAAGCGGTGGGCGCTTTCCAGAAAGACCTGGAAATGCTGGGCATTGACGACCGCGTGGCCGGCATGACCTTCTCGGAATTCGGGCGGACCATTGCCTCCAACGCCAGCGATGGCACCGATCACGGCGCGGCCGCACCGCTGTTTGTGTTCGGCAAAAACGTAATTCCTGGAAT
>JADZFI010000523.1 GCA_020850025.1 Saprospiraceae bacterium | reverse complement strand
TAACCTCAAAACACGGTATTGATATGGAACTAAGAAGAATTGCGCCAACGGAGCCGCCAAAGCTGACAGACGCGCCCAAATCGGCCGGGGTGAAAAGCGCCGGTATTATTACAGGCTACGGATTGAAATTCAACGTGGCTTACGAAATGGATAATTGGCATTACGAACGTATCTCGCCGACCGCGTTAATGGGGGCCGATATGTCAGACGTAATTTGCGTCATGAATCACGATATAAATTTGCTTTTAGGGCGAAACACGGCCGGGACGCTTCGCCTGAAAGTAGATAAAATAGGGTTGTGGTATCAATGTACTTTGCCGGATAGCCCGACAGGCTGGAATGTACGCGAAGCGGTGCGACGCGGTGACCTCTCACGCTGTTCATTTGTTTTCAGTTTAAAGTCTGACACATGGGAACGGCCGGCCGGGGGGAAACCTATTCGCGTCCTGACAGCATTTAAAAAAATCTGGGACGTGGGGCCGGTAGTGTATCCGGCAAACCCGGCAGCGGACGTTTATTACACCCCCACTGGCATTACTGATGAAGGCCGCAAGTCATTCGAGGCATGGCAGGCAAAGCAGCAGGGCAAACCCGGTGTAAGTGCTACACCATTGCCCAGGATCACCAAGGGCGACCCGTTTTGGGCACTTGACTATGTTTAACCAAACCCCATTCAGACAATGGAAAAGAAAATTCTTATTACCGGCCGTGGTATTGAAACGGCCGATCTTCACGACAAACGCAAAAACATTCCCGACGATCTCAAACACCTCCAAAGGGCAGCGCAGCCGCAAACCGTAAAAGACAGTTACCGAAAGTGGCGAACGGAACGAATAGAGCATTTGAAGCTAACAGCCCAATGGGGCAATGAGCTGGCCGAATTGATGAGGGAACAAGCAAATGAAAAGGGTTGATGTTTGCTTTTGTTCAGACGCGTGTTTGATTTGAGAGGGCAGGCAGGGGAAACCCTGACCTGCTTTTTTTGTGTCTAAAAGCCCCGATTTTGTACCCATTCCAAAACTTTAACAAATATAATTTTTTATAATATAGACCCTATTTTACACCTTTATAAAACTATATTGTACCCAAAATTTTATATCTCATTGATTATCAAAAGCATAACAAGTAATAGGCGAGAATATGTGATGCTTGTTCCAAAACCAACAAAAGCTGCTGTAAATCAACCGTTTACAGCAGCTTTTTATTTACCTGAATTAATTTTTGTTTAACTTTTTTGATTACATCGTTAAACAAAAACGCGAAAATTTCATTTATAGGTAGCATTAAAATCAAATCCGCATGGCTATCTACACCCTGAAACGCGTTCAACGTTTACCCATATCACTGGAAAAAGCCTGGGCTTTCTTTTCCAGTCCTGCCAACCTGAAAGAGATTACTCCTCCATACATGGGTTTTGAGGTAACCTCAGATCCCGACTTCTCGACCCGGCCCACCTATGCCGGACAGATCATTACTTACACCGTGAAGCCGGTTTTGGGTATTCCAATGTTTTGGATGACGGAAATTACCCATGTAGAAGACATGAAGTTTTTTGTGGATGAGCAACGCGTAGGGCCTTATGCCATCTGGCATCACCAACATCATTTCAGGTCAATTCCTGGCGGAGTAGAAATGACTGATTTAGTGCACTACAAAGTGCCGCTGGGCTGGTTAGGCGATCTGGCCAATGCGCTGTTCGTAAGGCGACAGCTCACTGAAATATTCGATTATCGCTGGAACAAGCTGGAGGAGGTGTTCGGGAAAATGTCGTAATCAATGGTGTTTTTTTGCAGCATCCTTAATACCGCCCCCTACCCCACCGTTTGATCCTGTGGATGCCTGCACGGAGCACAATCCATCCGTGGGCCAGAATGGTGGGTACCAGACCAAAGTGCCTGCGCATCACAGCAAATCGTTCCTGAAGACTCTGCCGGTGTCTCTTTTTGGACAGGCCGCCCATCAGGTAGTCCGTGACAGGTTCGTCCAGACAGGCATTTTTCCTGCTTTTTTTCAGAATTTCAATACACCAATCGAAATCTGCACACAAGCCTGATTCCAAACGATACTCGGGCGCAAGGACACGCTTTGGCAGGAACGACTGGTGCACCACACGCATACCGGCCAGATAATCGCGCCAGGACAAGGGGTTGGGCAGGCTCCGCGTACTTAATTCGCTCATCAGCCCGTGAGGCGTTCTGGATTCATCCACCAAAAGAGTATCTCCGTAAAGCACATCGGTATCCGGCCCGACAAGCGCTGCAAGTCGGGACAAGGTTTCCGGCGTATGGAGCCAGTCGCCGGCATTCAGAAACTGTACAAAATCGCCCGTAGCCATGCGCAAGCCCTTGTTCATGGCATCATACAGACCTTTGTCAGGCTCGGAAATCCAGCGCAATTCGGGCATTTGATCGGCATATTCCTGGATGATTTTCAATGAGTTATCCCTGGAGGCGCCGTCTACTACGATGTATTCCACATGAGGCCAGGTTTGCCTGCGGACACTTTCTATGGTGCCTGGCAACAAAGCCTCTCCGTTGAATACTACGGTGATGATGGAAAAACGAACGGGATGCTGACCTTTTTCAGGCATTTTATTTTCCAAAGCAGAAATTTTTTCGCCACAAAAGTAGGAACGATGAACCTTTGTGCCATGCAAGCAATGACAAACTCTCTGAAACATATCGTTCTAATATTGATCCTGTGCCATACAACTTCAGCTAATGCGCAGAGAATCAGCAAATTCTGGATTTCCTTTAAGGACAAGCAAGACTCTCCGTATTGCCTTTGCCGTCCGGAGGAGTTTTTATCTTTTCGTGCTTTGGAACGCCGGTATAAAGCCGGCATACCGCTGGATGAAAGCGACCTGCCCGTCAATCCTGCGTACCTGGAAGCATTAAAACAGGCCGGAGCAGTGGTGCACAACAGTTCCAAATGGCTGAATGCCGCAGCCGTTATGGCCGATTCCGTCACAGCCCGAAAGTTGGAAACTCTTCCATTTGTACAGGAGATAAGCTATTTGGGGCCCCATTTAAAGTATAGAAATCTGCCCAACAGACCGGAGAAAAAAAGGGCGCCCTTAACAAAGAACCCTGCCATTCAGGGTCGGGACGTACCTTATTGGGGTTACGCTGGCCAGCAAAATCAAATGCTTGGGATTCCACTGCTGCACATGGCGGGGCATCGCGGCAAAGATATTTGGGTAGCTGTTTTGGATGGCGGATTCTCCAACGCAGATACCATACCCATGTTCGACAGCACCGCGCTGCAGGGGCGTCTTTTTCAGGGCTGGGATTTTGTTGAGCGTGATGCCGCGGTGTACGAATCGGCTCAGCATGGCACCTCGGTGCTTTCGGTCATGGCTTCCAATATACCCTATTACTTTGTGGGAACCGCCCCGGATGCGACCTATTTTTTACTCAAAACCGAAGATACGGGAGGTGAATTCCCCATTGAAGAAGCCAACTGGGTGGCCGCAGCCGAGTGGGCCGACAGTGTGGGCATAGACATCCTCAACGCCTCACTGGGTTACACCGTTTTTAACGACCGCAGTCTGGGTCATTTCAAACATGAGCTCGATGGCCAAACGTCCATTGGCGCCAGAGGGGCTCGTTATGCCGCTGCCAAGGGAATGATTGTATGCAATAGCGCAGGAAATGAAGGCGACGGAGAGTGGCGTACCATTGGCGTTCCAGCCGATGCCTTTGATATCGTAGCGGTTGGCGCAGTGGATGCCAGCGGAGCACGTGCTTCCTTTAGTTCCATGGGACCTACCGCAGATCATCGCATTAAACCTGATCTGGTAGCTCCTGGCGATCAAATAGTAGTAGCTGGTAATGTTGGCATTTCACTGGGCCTGTCCAGCGGCACTTCTCTGGCCTCTCCCATGTTGGCAGGCGCCATTGCTGCGTTGTGGAGCGCGTACCCTGAAAAACCGGCCTCAGAAATTATGGAGGCCGTTTATGCCAGCGCCGATCAACGCTTTGCGCCCGACAACGAAAGAGGATTTGGATTACCAGACATGACAGAAGCCTGGATCCGGCTGGGAGAAATGGAAAACGGCAATGGAGGAATATTCAGCTACGAGCCCGAAAGTGGAGCAATGACTTTCTATTGGATCAACCGAGGGTTCCGGCCTGTAGGCCAGGCAGAAATCCGGGATATTTTGGGACGAAAAGTGGCAGATTTGCCTATAGATTTTGTGAATACCACCGTAGCGCAACTGCAAATCAGCGGATTTCAAGGGGTACCATCAGGGCATTATCAGATTCTACTGAAAAATGAAGATGAAGTGATGAAATTGGGTGGCGCCACCTTTGGGGG
>JADZFI010000522.1 GCA_020850025.1 Saprospiraceae bacterium | reverse complement strand
TTCATATTGTCGGGGTGACTCGCAGTCACCCCGACAATATGAAGTGTAAAAAAGACCAACTCCTCCAAATACCACAGGCATAAGCCCATGTTTATAGAAGTATTCAAGAGTAAAATTCACAGGGTCCGCGTAACCCAGGCCGACCTGAATTATATCGGCAGCATCACCATTGATGAGGATCTTATGGATGCCGCCAACCTTATTGAGGGGGAGAAGGTGCAGATTGTCAATAATAACAATGGAGAACGCTTCGAAACGTATACCATCCGCGGAGAACGCGGGAGTGGCGTAATATGCCTGAACGGCGCCGCAGCACGTCGTGTACAGGTGGGAGATATTGTCATCATCATCGCCTATGCCTATATGACGCCAGAAGAGGCCCGGAATTTCAGGGGAGTGGCCGTATTCCCTGACGAAAACAACAAATTGGTGAAAGGAGGAGGGTAGTGGCAAAAAAAAATTCCTCTCTACTAAACAGTGTTTAGTAACTTTGCGTTGTTTAGTGACATGCCATGAGTATTGCTGAAAGAAAAGAACGGGAAAAAGCTGAAATGCGCTCGCTGATACTGAGTGCAGCGCACCATATCTTTAAAGAGAAGGGGTATGATGGACTCAACATTCGCAGCATAGCAGAACGTATTGAGTACAGCCCGGCTACCATTTATCTGTACTATAAGGATAAAAACGAGATCTTTTTTGCCTTGCAGTACGAAGCGGCAGCGGCAAAACGCGATCACCTGATACCTGCAGCCTCCATCGAAGATCCATGGCAGCGGCTCATTGAGTTCGGGCGGCTGTATGTTGACTTCGGTTTGAAACACCCGGATTGGTATGATTTGTTGTTCCTCACCCGTGCCCCCATGGAGCATATTGAAAATCAGGAATGTTGGACGCTTGGGATGGCCACACACTCCTTCTTGGTGGAAACGGTACAGGCCTGCGTAGATGCCCGTTATTTCAAAACCACGGATACGCAAACGATTGCTTACACGCTTTGGTGTCACGTGCACGGACTGGTGTCGCTCTTTGTCCGCGAACGCATGCGCATGTACCCGCCCGAACAAAGAGAAGTATTGGCTAAAAAATCGTTTGCCATGGTGGTTAAAATGGCTGAAAGCTTGTAGACTGATCCGCGGGCGCTTCAAACCCCTCAAACATCGGCGGCTAAACCCGCCGGTACATCAAACCCCTCAAACCGCCAACTCATGCCACAAAAACTACCACTCATCGGATTTAAATCGTGCAGTCAGTAATGGCTGCCTTTTTTTGTGCCGTCAATAAACGTTGTTCAGTTTCTAAAAGGTGTTTTGATGCTATGCCTCGTATAAAATTGCTACTGCCTGCTCTGTTATTTATCGCCTTTGTATTGCTATCGGCTGATTTGCCTGCCCAGTCTGCCATTTTGGAAGCCTACATTCAGGAAGGGTTACAGGTCAACCTGCAACTCAGGCAACAAGAGTTGGGGATTGCACAACAGCAGGAAGCGCTGCGCCAGTCAAAGTCGCTGTCCGTACCCAAACTCACCCTGGATGCCAATTATACCCTCGCAGCCGGAGGGCGTAAAATTGATTTCCCGATTGGCGACCTGCTGAACAACGTCTACGGAAACCTGAATGCCCTGAATGTCGTGCCCGGAAACCTGCCGCCCGGCGTTATTCCCGGCGTTTTTCCTACCCTGGAAAATCAGCAGATTCAATTCCTGCCCAATAATTTCCACGAAACAAAGGTCTCCTTTGCCTATCCGGTCTTTAACTCCGACCTGAAATACAATCGCCAGATTCAGCAACAGCTCCTGAACGGCAAATCTGCAGAAAAGGCCGCCTCTGAAAATGAGCTTCGCTACCAGATCACAGAAGCTTACCTGCAATATCTCCGCACATTGGAGGCGGAAAAAATCTGGCAAAACACCCGAAAAGTGCTCAGCGAACTGCGCCGGTTCAACGAAAGTCTGGTAAAAAACAATGTGGCCACCCGGGATGTGGTGGCAACGGCTGATTATGAACTTAGCAAGGCCGATAACGAAATTTTCAAGCTTCAACGCCAACAAGAGAACGTCCGGGCTTATTTCAACTTCCTGCTCCACAAAGAGCTGGATGCCCCGGTTGTTGCAGATACCCTACTGCTTCAATCCACGCTGCCGGGGTACCAACCCGATCAACTGGTGCAGCAGAGTTTGGATAACCGCAAGGAAATGGATGCCCTGGAAGCCGGTCAACTGGCAGCCGAAACAGATGTGCGCCGCAACGCCGCCAATTTGAAGCTCCCCGATGTGTATCTGGGCGGATCTTTCGGATTTCAGGGTTTTGGCTACTCTTTCAGCAAAGAACAAGCCTATGTGCTGGCTCAGGTGGGTTTATCCTACGATCTGTTCGACGGCGGGCTCCGGCGCAGCAAAACCCAGGAGGCCCGGCTGAAGGCAGAGGCCCTGCGCACGCAAAAGGAGCTGGTTTCACAGCAAATTGCTTTGCAGGTAACAGCAGCCTGGCACGATCTGGAAGCCGCTCAAAACAGTTTTCAATCCAGCCAAACAGCCCTGCGTGCAGCAGAGGAAACCTTTCGCATTGTCAATAATAAATACCGGGCCGGGCAGGTGTTGCTCCTGGAATTTCTGGATGCCCAGAACCGGGTGGCAGCCGCCGGGCTTCAACAGGTGCTGGCCTGGTCTGAAGTGCTCCTGAAAGAAGCCGCCTTGAAAAAAGCTACCGGCATCTGATAGATAACCCCGCTCTGTTATTTCGCATAATTCACTCAATATGAACGCTTTTACTGTCAAAAAAATAGCTGCTCCCCTCACCATGGCACTGCTTGCCATTTCAGGTCTTTGTGCCTTGTTGGGCGGTTGTGGCGCTCCTGCTCAACCCAAGCCGGACAGCCCGGCTCAGATAGCCGACGAACGGATTCCCGTGCAAACCGCAGCAGTTCAGCAGAAATCTATCGCATTGCCAGTGCGCGCCAGCGGAATCATAACCTCCTCAGCAGAACAACGTCTTTCCTTTAAAATCGGAGGCGTAATTCGCAAGGTTTATGTAGACGAGGGCGATGTGGTTCGCCCCGGCCAATTGCTGGCAGTGTTGGATAAGACGGAGATAGACGCCCAGGTAGCCCAGGCCCAACAGGCGCTTGCCAAAACGGAGCGCGATCTGGCCAGGGTGGAAGGGCTGTACCGCGACAGTAGTGCCACCCTGGAACTGTTGCAAAATGCCACCACCGGGCGCGATGTCGCCAAAGAAACCGTCCGGATTGCCACGTTCAACCAGCAATACGCTGAAATACGCGCCACCAGAGGGGGCAAAATCATAAAAAAACTGGCCAACGAGGGGGAAGTAACCGGTCCGGGAATGCCCCTGTTTGTGCTGTTTGAAACCGGCACCAACGACTGGGTGGTACAAATCAATGTCAGCGATCGGGATTGGGCGCGCCTGCAGCCGGGCATGAGGGCCAGGGTGCAAATGGATGCTTATGAAGGTACGCAGTTTGCCGGCAAAGTGACCGATCTGGCCCCGGCAGCCGATCCGTCCAGCGGCTTGTACGCTGTCGAAATTCGAATCCAGCCACAAGGCAAACGCTTCGCCCCGGGCTTGTTTGCGGAAGTAGAAATAACCCCTTCCCAATCAAGGAGTTATACCATGGTACCTATAGAATCCATTGTGGAGGGCGACGGGCAGTCGGCCTTTGTCTTTGCCCTTCAGGCCGATGGCGAAAGTGTTCAGAAGAAACCGGTTAAGGTGGCCTTTATGGAAGGTAATCAGGCGGTTATTTCAGCCGGCCTGGAAGGAGTAACAGAAGTGGTGACAAGTGGCGCCCCCTATTTAACAGACAAGAAGAAAGTGCGAAAAATGTAAACACCGTCCACCATTCACCGTTCACCGTCCACCGTCCACCGTCCAACTACTTATGAAAATTGCTGAATTCTCCGTCAAGAACTCGCAGTTCACCTTCATCATATTTTGTTTTGTGATGGCCCTTGGCCTGGGGGCCATGTTCAACATGCCCCGTGCCGAGGACCCCAAATTTGCGCCACCAGGCTACAACATTGTGGTGGTCTATCCGGGGGCCGGTCCTGCGGAGATTGAAAACAAAATCACCGATAAGCTGGAGGCAAAACTTGGCGCTCTGGAAAATATAGACCGTATGCGCTCCCTGTCGTTCAACGGGGTGATGGTACTTACCATTGAATTTAAACACGGGCAGGATCCGGATAAAAAATACGACGAAGTGCTCCGCGAGGTCAATGCTGCCCGGGCCGAGTTGCCCGACGATATTTACCGACTTCAGGTGCAGCGCTTTACCTCTTCCGATGTGGCCATTCTGCAAGGCGCCATTATTTCAGAAAATGCTTCCTGGGCGGAATTGCGCGCAGAGGCCGAAAAACTGGAGGAGAGTCTGGAAAAAATACCTGGCATCAAGGCGGCCGACACCTGGGGTTATCCCAAACGGGAATTGCGCGTGGCCCTTAATTTACCCAAAATGGCCGCCGAAAATATTCCGGTGAGTCGGGTTCTGGGCGCTTTGCAAAGCGAAAATGTGAGCATACCGGGCGGCGCTGTTTCCATAGGCAGCCGCACCTTCAACATCGAAACCAGCGGCGATTACCAAAACATCGAGGAGGTGCGCAATACGCTGGTCAACGGACAAAACGGTCGCATCCTGTACCTCCGCGACCTGGCGGAGGTGGATTGGGCGTACGAGGAGAATCGCCACCTGGCACGGATCAACGGCGCCCGCTGTGTTTGGGTAACTGCCCGGATGAAAGACGAACAAAACATCTCGGAAGTAGGCAAACAGGTAAACGCCAAAGTGGCAGCCTGGCGCGAAGAGCTGCCTAAAAATATGGATTATGCCCGCGTTTTTGACCAAAACGACTCGGTGAGCAAGCGTCTGGGCCGCTTTGCCAAGGATTTTGGCATTGCTATTTTACTGGTGTTACTGACGCTACTGCCCCTCGGTTGGCGCGCTTCGCTGGTGGTGATGATCTCTATCCCGCTCAGTATAGCCATTGGTCTGTTTGCGCTCGATCAGTTGGGCTACTCGCTCAACCAGTTGAGTATTGTAGGGCTGATCATAGCCCTGGGCATTTTGGTGGACGACAGTATTGTGGTAGTGGAAAACATAGAGCGTTGGCTCCGGGAGGGGCACTCCAGGCGCGAAGCGGCTATATTGGCTACCAAACAGATCGGACTGGCGGTGCTGGGCTGTACAGCCACCCTGGTGCTGGCCTTTTTGCCGCTGGTGTTCCTGCCTGAAGCTTCAGGCGATTTCATCCGCTCGCTTCCGCTGGCAGTAGTGTTGTGTGTGCTGGCCTCCCTGTTTGTTTCACTGACCATTGTGCCTTTCCTGGGCAGCCGGGTGTTGGCCGAGCACCACAATCCACGTGGAAATATGTTCCTTCGCGGCTTGAAATGGCTTATTTCCGGCACTTATGCCCGCTTGTTGCACAAAGCGCTGGAATGGCCCAAAACCTCCATGCTGGTGGCAGCGGTGATCTTTTTTGGCGTATTGAGCCTGGCCGGCAAAGCAGGCTTCGCGGTGTTTCCGGCCAGTGAGCGACCTATGTTTTATATAGATGTGGACGCTTCGGTGGGGACCAATCTGGAGCAAACCAATCGCATCGCGGACATGGTAGACTCTGTTTTGCAGGAATATGTGGCTCCGGAGTTTCGCCAGCATCACCTGCTGCCTGATTCGGTGCAGCCGAGCTCCGTATATAAAGGTGGCAAAGCGCAAATCTCCTGGTTTGCCACCAATGTTGGGCGGGGCAATCCTCGTATCTATTACAATGTGATCCGGGAAGTAGAATCCTTCGACTATGCTCAAATATTCGTTCAGTTGCAGGAGAAAACTCCTCCACCGGTAAAAATTGCCATGATCGATGAGCTTCGGGAAAAGTTGAAAAACGTGCCGGGAGCAGTCATCAACGTCAAGGACTTCGAGCAGGGGCCGCCCATTGAGGCGCCAATAGCCATCCGGATATTTGGAGAGAACCTGGATACCCTGCGCAACATAGCCGGAAGGGTGGAAAAATTGTTGGGAGAAACAGAAGGTACGATTTACATTGATAACCCCATTTCCACCATCAAGACGGATCTCAGAATCCGGATCAACAAAGAAAAAGCGGCGGCCATGGGTATTCCGGTGGTGGACATTGACCGCATGGTGCGTTTGGCCATTGCCGGTATTCAGATGGGAACTTTCACCGCTGAACAGGATGGCGAAGAGTATCAAATCATGGTTACGGTACCCAAAAAAGACGCGACCGCTACCCTGGATGCGCTTAACCAGCTGTATGTGAACAATATTCCCGGAACGGCCATTCCGCTGAATCAGGTGGCGCAGGTGGAATTTGAACCATCGCCCAATTATATCCAGCATTACGACAAAGAACGGTTTACGGCGGTTACCGCGTTTGTAAAAACCGGATACCGCTCGGCCGAGTTGAATCGTGATTTGGGCAAAAAAATGGCGGAAATGTCGTTGCCGGAGGGCTATTCCTATAAAATGGCCGGCGAGGTGGAAAGTGCCGAGCGTTCCTTTGGCGGCCTTGGCCCCATCATCCTGCTCACCATTTTTGGTTTGCTTGCTGTGCTCATTCTGGAATTCCGAACCTTTAAAAGCACCATCATTGTGCTTTCAGTCATTCCGCTGGGCATTATCGGGGCCATTCTGATGCTGCTAGCCACCGGTTACCCTTTTTCGTTCACGGTGGTGGTAGGACTAATCGCCCTCATGGGTATTGAGGTGAAAAACTCCATCCTGCTGGTAGATTTCACCAACCAGCTCCGCCTGGAGGGCCGTTCGTTGGACGATGCCATTCAGGAAGCCGGTGAAATTCGTTTTGTACCCATTTTGCTCACTTCCCTGACTGCTATTGGCGGCTTGCTGCCTATTGCGGTGGAAGAAAATCCCTTGTACTCCCCGCTTGCCTACGTACTCATCGGCGGATTGATCTCCAGTACCTTGTTATCGAGGATCGTCACACCGGTGTTGTACAAACTGTTGGCGCCGAGGGTTTGAGTGTTCGAGTGTTCGGGTTGGCGCTGCTCTTGGGGTGGGGTCTTGCCGCAAAACGCAGGGC
>JADZFI010000521.1 GCA_020850025.1 Saprospiraceae bacterium | reverse complement strand
CCCATTCGAACCGAAGAATATCCCACCCCGGCGCAGCGTCCTCCATTCAGCGTTCTGGACAAGTCGAAAATAAAAGCGGCTTTCGGATTGAATATTCCACATTGGAGGGAGAGCTTGAAAAAATGCCTGGACCTGGGAGCTTAAACAAGTCTAATAAAAAACCCGGCACAACCATAAGGCTGTTGCCGGGTAAAAAAACAATCTAGCTCAAATTACAATCTTTCCTTATTTGAAGCCATACGTTGCATGGCATTTCAATCGTCGTGCAAGACCAGGATCGGCACAGAAGCGTGATGCGCCAGTGATCTGGAGATACTTTTGGAGAATAGTGAATAGAACAAGGAGTGTTCGTGTGCAACGGCCACCAGACCGTTACAATTCGTTGTCTCCATAAAATTATGAATCGCACTCACCACATTTTTGTCGTGCAGATAATGAAAATCGTGTGGAATGGTATCCAGTTTTTCACTCAGGTTCTTTTGGCGGTGTAGATCAGGTTTTTGATCCGGTTCAGTAAACACATGCACTACATGAAGCCCTGTGTGCTGAATGTTCAGCATTTCGCGCAGAGTCTGAAGCGCAGCTTTGCCGAGTGTGAATTTGAAATCGGTAGCCAGGGCAAAGCGGGCGTTATTGCGAAACACCGCATTTGGCGGGATAACGAAAACCGGCAACTTGCTGGCACTTACCACGCCGCCGGCAATACTGCCCAGAAGCACGCCTCGAAGTCCGCTGGCGCCGGTAGTCCCCATAACGATCATATTGGCGCCCAAATCCCTGGCGGATTGAGTGATGGTACTCACCGGAAAACCGATTCGGCACTCCAGCTTTATTTCAACGCCCTTCAAATGTGGGCTTTTGGTAAATTTCTTCACCCACTTCTCCATTCCTTCCAATCTCTGCTGTACGTAATTATCTACAAAAAAGGCATCATACATGTTGTTGTCTACGCCTTCATTGGGATAAACCACATACATAGCCGTAACAGTCTGCCCGGTGCGCGACGCAATTTCCAGGGCATACATCATGGCATTGTTGGCGCATTTGGAGAAATCAGTAGGAACAAGTATGGTTTTCATGATGATTTTATTCTTGTTCTCGGTAATCAATAGGATCCACAAATTCCTGATGTATACTGTCGCTGGCTGCCGCTTTTGCCTGTTGCTCGGCAAGGGTCAAATTATCGGAAACAGAAGTCTCCAACCAGGTGCGACCCGATTTACGGAACACCTGCATATGCAACCCAAATCCATCCTCGAATTGCTTTTCCAGTTGCCAAACAACCAATTCCGGAAACACCTGAATGGAACCGGATTTCATTTCCTTGGACAACTGCCCAAGCGTAACATCTTTATCCTGAATAAGGAATTTGGCAGCACTGCCCTTATGTTCGCCATGCGGCTTGCTGAAAAACACAATTTTCAGTCCGGGAAATGCCTCTGCAAATTCAGATTGAAGCACCCCTAATATTTTTTCGGGAGAAAGTTCCAGTTGCATAATCGAGCTGTTTTGTTCGCTACAAAGATGCAACAGTCTTGTGGATGATAAACATGACTCAAATCATTGCCTGCCCTGATTTTCAACCAATCGCGGAAAAAGTACATCCGGATGATCAGCATCACCCGGATGTCTGACGGTCGTCAACTCCAACCGGCGTTTAGCTTTCTGACTTTTGTGCCCATAAATTTCCAGCGCTATGTCTGCTTCGTCCGTACTGCTCCAGCCTAAAAACCCCGTACCGGGAACTTTGCAGTGTTTTCACTGCCACGAAACCTGTCCGGATGATCGTCTGCACATAGAGGATAAATATTTTTGTTGTCAGGGCTGTCAGATGGTGTATGAAATCCTGAATACTCACCAGTTATGCGAGTATTACGATCTGGACAAGAACGCAGGTCAAAGCTTGAAAAGCAGAAAAATCTCTAAAAATTTCGCCTATCTGGACGATCCGGAAATCAGAGAAAAGCTGCTGGAGTTCAACAGTCCGCAGACAGCGCAGGTAACCTTTTATTTCCCGCAAATGCACTGTGTTTCGTGTATTTGGCTGCTGGAAAATCTGTACAAACTGGATTCAGGGGTCATCAACTCCAGGGTAAATTTTTTGAAAAAAACCACCACGATTCAGTTTAACCCACAACAAACATCCCTGCGCAAACTGGCTACCTTGCTGGCCTCCATTGGCTATGAGCCCGACATCAATCTGGGCGATGTGGATGGCCAGAAACCGCCGGCAATGAGCAGAAGGCTGGCCTATCAGCTGGCAGTGGCAGGCTTTGCCTTCGGCAACGTCATGCTGTTCAGTTTCCCGGAATACGTGGGAATGAGTCGGGAAAACGACCCCTGGTTTTCAGAGGTATTCGGCTATCTGAGCCTGCTGATTTCTCTCCCGGTATTGTTGTTCAGTGAGCGGGATTATTTCGTTTCCGCCTGGCAGGGACTACGCAACCGGCAGCTCAATATTGACGTGCCTTTGGTGCTCGCCTTTATTTCGCTTTTCGGACGCAGTGTGTATGAAATTCTGACCCACACAGGCGCCGGTTATCTGGATTCCTTTGCGGGACTCACTTTTTTAATGTTGATTGGGAAATGGTTTCAGCAGCATGTCTGGCACCAGCTCTCTTTTGAACGGGATTACAAATCCTATTTCCCGGTAGCGGCTACGGTGCGCAACGGGGATACTGAAACCACAGTGCCTGTGAGCAGGCTGGTGCCGGGCGATATCATTCTGGTGCGGAGCCAGGAGGTAATTCCTGCCGATGGCATTTTGCTCAAAGGCTCCGCCAGGGTAGACTACAGCTTTGTAACCGGAGAGGCCGAACCCGTTTTGGTGAACAATGGCGAACGCATTTTTGCCGGAGGAAAACAAACCGGTGAGAGTATAGAAATTGCCCTGACACGCCGGGTAGCCCAGAGTCATCTGACCAAACTCTGGAACAACGAGGCCTTTAAAACCAACTCAAAAGGCCAGGTAACACAGCTGGCAGACGCAGCAGGGCGTTATTTCACCTATTTGATCCTGGCCTTCGGAGGAGGCGCTGTGCTGTATTGGTGGGGCTTAAAAGGAGAGGTGGCAACGGCCATCAATGCCTTCACTGCGGTAATGATCGTGGCCTGCCCCTGCAATGTAGCGCTGGCGATTCCCTTTACCCTTGGAAATATTCAACGGATCATGGGGCGCCACCGGTTTTATCTGAAAAACATTAGGGTGGTTGAGGCCTTTTCTGAAATTAGTGCGGTAGTGTTTGATAAAACAGGTACCATCACGAATGTGTCGCAGCAGGAAATGCGCTTTGTCGGTAAATCGCTCGACATGTCCGACAAAATAGCCATACGCTCCCTGGTACGCCATTCGTCCCATCCTCTGAGCAGAAAAATGTACGATGCTCTGGCTGAGGCGCCGGTTGAAAATCCTGAATCGTACGAAGAAGTTGCCGGGCTGGGTATCAAAGGCAGGGTAAAGGGAAAGGAATGGAAGGTTGGCTCTGCTACCTTTGTTGGCTTGAGAAACAATGCTGATTCGGCTAAAGGGCTTAACGGCGCTGTGTATATTTCAGCCGACGGGCACATACTCGGACATTATGAAGTAAAAAACAGCTATCGCGATGGACTGGCTGGCGTATTGGCCTATTTCCGCCGTGCTGAGGAGGAAAGTAAAAAATCCAAACCTGCGGCATTGTTCCTGTTATCCGGCGACCAGGATCGGGAGGCTTCTGCACTGGCCTCTTTCTTTCCGGAAAAAAACGCCATGCTCTTCAACCGGAGTCCGCAGGACAAGCTGGAGTTTGTTCAGAACCTGCAGCAGAAAGGACATAAAGTAATGATGCTGGGCGATGGCCTCAATGATGCCGGCGCGCTGCGTCAGAGCGATCTGGGCATTGTGGTTGCCGAAAACACCAACAATTTCACTCCAGCCTGCGATGCCATTTTACATGCAGATGAATTCGGTCGATTGCCCCAGATGGTCGCACTGGCCAAATCCGGGGTAAAAATTGTCAATCTCTCCTATATGGTGGCGCTAACATATAATGCCATTGGATTGAGTTTTGGGGTAAGTGGCACACTGTCTCCTTTTGTTGCTGCGGTTTTAATGCCTATAAGTTCTGTATCCATGGTATTGTTCAGCATGGGCTTGAGCAATATGGCAGCAAAGAGGATTTTTAGACAGCATTGATATTCTTCAGTCTTGCTTTTGGGTGGTTAATGTATCTTAGCCCCCATGTTTACACTGAAAGGTGAAGCCAACTGGGCTCGAGTACTTTGGTTGCTGGTAACCGGGGTTTTTGTGGCAGACTTGCTGCTGCCCCGCCAGTTTGACATTGTATTTGCTTACCTGCTGGCCCATTTTCTGGCCATTTCTTTTCGGGAAAAAAGTGATGTGCTACTGCTGGCAGTGGTTACCACTACCCTCACCATCATTGGCGCCGTGGTCAAGCCACAGGAATTACCCCTGCAGCAAATGTGGCTGGAGCGCGTTCCACCCATAGTCAGCTTCTGGGCTGCAGCTTATTTTGTGGTGCGTTTTATCACCCTTAGGGAACTGGAGGGGCAAAAAGAAGCGCGTTTCAAAGCTTTGTTCCGATTTGCCACCAACGGCATCCTGCTGGCGGATACTAAAGGAGAAATCGTGATGGCCAACCCGGCTATTGAAGCGCTTTTCGGATATGAATACGGCGAACTTCTTGGACAAAAGGTTGAAGTGCTCATTCCCACCCGGCTTACCGATAAACACATAGCCTATCGGGATCAGTACCACCACTCGCCACGGGCCAGGAGCATGGGGATTGGCATGGAGTTGTTCGGAAAAAAGAAGGATGGCTCCAAATTTCCGGTGGAAGTCAGCCTAAGCCCGTATAAAAGTGCGGAAGGCTCCTTTGTCATTGCTTTCGTGATTGACAACACTTTCCGGAAAAGCTATGAGCATTCCATTTTGGCCCAGAAGCAGGAGCTGGCATTGCTCAGCGATGCGTTACAGGAACTGAACGAAAGTCTGGAGTCGAAAGTGGCCGCCCGAACTGCCGAGCTGGAGCAGGCAAAAAACGAACTGGCGGTTGCCCTGGACAAGGAACGCGAACTGGGAGAGTTGAAAAGCCGGTTTGTCAGCATGGCTTCGCATGAGTTCCGAACACCACTTACCTCTGTATTATCATCGGCAGGGCTGGCTGCACAATACGCCGACCGGTCGGATTTTACCAATGTGAAAAAACACACCGACCGTATCAAAAACGCCGTAAACGGCCTTAACTCCATTTTGACAGAATTTCTATCTCTTGGCCGTTTGGAAGATGGGCGGGTGAATGTTAATCTGGAGCAAGTTCGTTTATCGGAATGTGTGCAGGAGGTGTATGAAGGGATGAAGAACCTGTTTAAAACCGGGCAGACGTTTGAGCATCGGCATGCTGGGCCGGAGGAGATTATGATGGACTGCAATTTGGGGAAAAATATTCTGATCAATCTGATCTCCAATGCCATCAAATATTCGCCCGAGGGTATGCCCATTTTGGTGGAAACAAAGGTTGATGGCCCCACTGTTCGGATCAGTGTACAGGATCGCGGAATGGGCATTCCGGATTCAGATCAGAAACACATGTTCGACCGATTTTTCCGGGCAAGCAATGCGGTAAACACCACACAGGGAACGGGTTTGGGCCTGTATATTGTACAAAGATATGCAGAAATGATGGGCGGTTCGGTGGGGTTCCGTAGTAAAGTGGAGGAGGGCAGTACCTTCTGGGTAGAGTTCCGACAGGGCAAAATTTCCGAATGAGTGGTTTTGGTCAAAAATAAAAAATCAGAATTATTTTTTATGACCAAATGATATTCCTTATTGTTGCAGGGTAATTAGATTATTTCACCAATATAGTTGCGACAAATGGAACCCATGTTCAATGCTCAAAACGACTTCTCTTCCTCCTCCAATACTGCCGCAGAATCGGAAATTTCAGATGTAAATGCAGCAGTCAAGGCACAACAATCACGTCGCATGCAGCGCGGTGTAAAATGGATGCTGGGCGGCGCCGGCACCCTCGTATTCAGTTTTGGACTTAATTTTTTGCTTTATCTGGCTGGTGCAGACCCGGAAACGCCCATGTATATTCTGACTAGTTTAGGCGCTATTGGCGTACTAAAAGGAATGGCGGATGTGTTCGGAATTTGAACACTCCCATGAGCCTTGAGACCTAAAGAGGGTGTCTCATAAGTCGCAATTTTAGTTCTACCGCAGAGGCAGGGAGACGCAGAGGTTTTGATAATCAATACCATACGCCTCAGCATCTCTCCGGCTCTGCGGTAAAATCTACTTATGAGACAGCCTCAATTTTTGGGTTTGTTTGACCATGAATACCATCTTTTTGACGCGTTGCTTTAGTTTTGCCGCTTAATTCCCTGCAACGCATCCAGGGTTATTTGTCAAAGTAACGCATCATATCAATGCAATATGTTTCGGCCGAGGAGGCCTTAAAAACCATTCAGTCAGGCCATCGGGTATTTGTTCACGGAAGTGCCTGTAGTCCCACTTATTTGTTGCAAAAACTTTCCGAGCAAGCATCACGATTAAAGGATGTGGAACTGGTGTCCATTAGTCTTTACGGAGATGCATTTGTAGACAAGCCGGAGTTCCATCAGAATTTCAGGTATAATTCACTGTTCGTGTCGGCCAGCCTCCGGGAAGCCGTCAACTCCGGCAGAGCGGATTATGTACCGGTGTTTTTAAGTGAGATCCCGGAGTTGTTCAAACGAAATATTATGCCGCTCGATGTGGCAATCATCATGGTGTCAGAGCCGGATAAGCACGGGTATTGTTCCCTTGGGGTTTCGGTGGATGTGGCCCGTTCGGCCGTGAATGCAGCTAAATATGTTATTGCCCAGGTAAATCCTCGTATGCCCCGCACCCATGGCGACGGGATGATCCACATAAGCAGTATTCATGCCATGGTGCATCAGGAGGCAGAACTCCATGAGGCAAACTTTGGCGCTTCGATAGGTGAAGCCGAGTTGCTGATAGGTCAGCAGGTGGCCGCCCTGATTGATGACCGCAGTACACTGCAAATGGGAATTGGCTCCATTCCTGATGCTGTATTGCGCAGCCTTGGTCAGCACAAAGACCTGGGGGTACACACCGAAATGTTCTCCGATGGTTTGGTAGCGTTGATGCAAAAAGGGGTGGTGACCAACAAGTACAAAAAAATTCACCCTGGAAAAACAGTAACAGCATTCGCGCTGGGCTCCAGAAAGCTGTACGATTTTGTAGACGACAATCCGGCCGTGGCATTTTTGGATGTGGACTATGTGAACGACACTGCCGTTATCCGCCGAAACAAGCGGGTGGTAGCCATCAACAGCGCCATTGAAATTGATATCACCGGCCAGGTTTGTGCAGACTCTATTGGCACCTACCATTTCTCTGGCGTGGGTGGTCAGATGGATTTCATGCGCGGCGCCGCTTTGTCTGAAGGAGGGAAGCCTATCATTGCCTTAACCTCCAGAACAGCAAAAGGAGTTCCCCGGATTGTGCCTCTGTTGAAACCGGGAGCCGGTGTAGTAACCACCCGCGCACACGTACACTATGTGGTGACCGAGTACGGTTCGGCCTATTTGTTCGGCAAAAATCTTAGAGAGCGCGCCAAGGCACTCATCGACATTGCGCATCCCGACGACCGGGAGGCACTGGATCGTGCGGCAGAGGAACGTTTTAAGGAGTTTGTGCCTTAGCATATTCTGAATTAGGATGTTTACCGTAACTTTCGCGGCATGAGCCAGCTCCCTGCCACTCCGGTTAGGCAAATCTTCCTGATCCTGTTGATTGCGGGTATCTTCGGAGTTTTGTTTTGGAATCTTTACTTTTTTGTGCCTGCATTGCTGGGTGCATACACCCTTTATGTATTGTTGCGCCATCCTTTGTTTTTCCTGACGGAACGATGGAAATGGGGAACCAAAACCTCTGCCGGAGTACTCATGTTGTGCTCCTTTATCCTGATTTTGCTTCCGTTTAACTGGGTTTTTTCCTTGCTTAGTTCGAGGATTATTACCCTTTTTCAAAACTCGGATACCCTGCTGCTCAATATCGAAACCATTGTCAAAAAGATAGAAGCGCAATACCAGATTTCTCTGCTAACCCCGGATAATCTCAAAAGCCTGAGCGATTGGGCGGTGCACAGGGTGCAACATATTCTAAGCGCCACCGTCAGCGGCCTGGGCTTGTTTATCGTGATGTATTTCATCCTTTGGTTCATGCTGACCGAAGGAAAAAAAATGGAGCAGTCTTTTTTCGACTGGCTTCCGCTGCGGCACGAAAACGTGCTGTATGTGCGCCAGCATCTGAACGACATGGTATGGGCCAATGCCCTGGGCATACCTTTGATGGGAGTAGTGCAAGGTTTGGCCGGTTTCTTAATTTACTGGCTTGCCGATGTACCCGATCCGTGGTTATGGTTTGCTGTAACCTTTGTTTCCGGTATGCTCCCGGTAGTGGGAGTATCCCTGGCCTATATCCCGCTTGGGCTCCTGCTTTTGGCGAATGGCCAAGAAGGCAAAGCGCTGCTGATTGTCTTGTACGGGTTTATAGTGGTTGGCTCTGTGGACAACATTGCCCGTATGTGGTTCATCAAGACAATCAAT
>JADZFI010000520.1 GCA_020850025.1 Saprospiraceae bacterium | reverse complement strand
TGACCATTGAGCCACCACAGGTAACCATAACTCTTGTTCAGGTTTTGGGAGGAGTGGGTCATATCGTAGAGATATTGCTGGTTGTGCATCAGCGTATCGCCATTCCAGACACCTTTTGCCAAAACCAGCAGCCCAAAACGGGCCATATCCCTTGCCCTGCTGTACATAATATGGTCAAACCAGAATCCTTTCATGCCCGTTTTGTCGAGCAGTCGGGTTCTGGTGAAATTATTCAGCGTTACGCCACTGGCTTCCTCCAATACATTGTGAATGAGGTGATAAGGCGCGTTGTAATAATCCCAGCGGGCGCCGGCATCAGCCAGGTAGTTCAGGCAGGACGGCTGGGTACAATTATCATCAGAGCCAGGGTCGTCCAGGCCGCTGGTCATGGTCAACTGATGCCTGATAGTGATCAAATCTTCCTTTTCGGGCGGAGCAGAGGTCCAACCGTCGCCCAGGTAATCGCTGGTTTTATCGCTGATATCCAGTAAACCCTCGTCCTGCGCCTGCCCGGTGAGGAAAGCAGAAAGCGATTTCCCGGCAGATGCCCAATACCAGATGGAATCCTGCACAAAGCTGCCGAAGTATTTTTCCAGCACTATTTTGCCGTCTTTCAGGAGTATGAAGGATTTAGTGTTTTTTTCTCCCAAAAACTGATAAAGGCTGTCTATTCTCTCCTGGCAGAATCCGAGATCGGAGGGCGGAATGGTTTGCCAGGTGTTTCCGGTGTTGGGTGGGAAGTAAAAATTCTGGGCTTGGGATGCTTGCATGGTCAGCCAGGCAAGTGCAACCAGGAGTAAACGATAAGTGGTGTTCATGTGATGATTAAGTAAAATGGAGATTTGAGCTTCTTGGACAAGAATTACATGCCCTGGTTTAATGAATATGCGCCTATTTTTGTCGAAACAAATAAACCATGCGCTACTTTTTCACCTTGTTGCTTTTGTCTTCCTGCTCCATTATTTTTGCCCAAAAGATGCTGGAATCGCATGAATGGTGTGCTAAAAAACACATGATTTTGCCTGAAAGCCTTTTGAACACACAGGATGGCAGGAGCGACTCCATTGACATCATTCGGGTGTCGGTTACCCTTGATCTGCTGAATGTTCCTCAGGTAAAAGCAGCCGCAGCATTACATATCCAAAGCAAAGTTAACGGTTTAAGCGGCATCCGCCTCGATCTGGAAGGGCTTACGGTGGATTCTGTGGTAACTAATTCCGGGGAGGCTCTGACTTTCACTTACAACTCACCAGCATTGACCCTGAATTTTCCGGATGCCCTGGATGCGAGTGTTCCTCTGACTTTTACGGTCTATTACCGCGGAGTGCCTCCCACCGATGCCAGTGGCTGGGGAGGTTACTACAATACCGGAGGTTATACGTTCAATCTGGGGGTAGGTTTTGCCGCCGATCCGCATTCTTACGGACGCGCCTGGTTCCCCTGTTTTGACAATTTTGTAGAACGTTTTGCCTTTGAGCTGACAACCCGCACTCCGAGTAATAGAAAAAGTTACGGCAATGGGTATATGACCAATGAGGTGGAATCAAACGGCATCCTGGAGCGGAGCTGGCGGATTGACGAAAGCATCCCTTCCTACCTGGCTTGTTTTGCCGTTGGCCCTTATGTATCCTTTGAGCGCCAGCTAACGGGAGAAGGCAATACGACAGTACCAGTAGAAATTGCCTGCGTTGCCGCAGATACCAACAAGGTAAAAAGCACCTTCCAGCGACTTCAGCAAGCCCTGGATGCCTATGAATACTGGTTTGGTCCGTACCAGTGGAATAAAATTGGCTACTCTCTGGTGCCGTTCAACTCCGGCGCCATGGAACATGCCACGAATGTTGCCATTGGAAGGGCCTATATCGACGGAACTTCCACCTTTGAAACCCTCTGGGCGCATGAACTCACCCACATGTGGTGGGGCGATCTGGCTACCTGTTCCACCGCAGAGGACATGTGGTTGAATGAAGGCTGGGCAAGCTACGGGGAGCACCTTTTTCTGGAAAAAGCTTACGGAAAGGAGCAATACCTGAATACCGTGGTGAGTAATCATCTGAATGTGCTTCAAAACGCGCATGTCAATGAGGGTGGCTACCGTGCCGTTTCCGGGTTGCCACACAGCCTTACCTACGGCACTCATGTGTACAACAAAGGCGCCTCCGTTGCCCATAATCTGAGGGGATATATGGGTGATTCTCTCTTCCGCATTGGTTGCAGGGAGGCATTGGAGAATAACCGCTTTGCAGACTGGAGCAGTGCAGGGCTGCGCGACAAAATGGAAGCGGCTACCGGGGTAGACCTGGACGATTTCTTTAACGACTGGGTTTTTGCCGGAGGGTATCCTGATTACACGGTGGATTCCGTGGAGGTATTACTTTCTCCGGTTGACGCCCCTACCCTTGCGAGAGTTCATGTGAAGCAAAAGTTGCGCGGTGCGCCTCATTTTCACCAAAATGTGCCCTTGGAATTTACTTTTATGCTGTCAGACGGATCCCAGGTATCGCACAGCGGAAAAGTATCAGGTGAGGAGAGCGTACTCGACTTTTACTTTAATGCCTGGGGGCCACAACCGATGAATGTGTTTGTTAATACCAACTCCAGGCTTCTGCAGGCAAGAGCTCAGGGCCAGCAGGTAATTAAATCAACAGGAGCAGCGAATTACGCACAGGCAAAATTTCACCTGACCGTCAATAATTTGGGGGCAGATTCCGTGTTTTTCCGTGTGGAGCACCACTTTGTGGCCCCGGATAATGCCGGCGCCAACCCCAACGGTTATGCCCTGACCAACCGTTACTGGTCGGTGTACAGCGATCGGAAGGATTTCCCGGCAGGATTTGATGCTCAGGCCATCTTGATCTACGATGGTAAAGGCCAGGCAGACCAGCTTGATCGGGAACTATTTGCCTCCACGAGTCCTTCGGAAGACAGCATTATACTGCTATATCGTCCGGGGGCTGGACATGCCTGGCAGGAATGGCCCACTTATACCAAGATTACCCTGGGTAGCGCTAACGATAGATTCGGGCAACTTCGCCCCACCGGGCTCAAAACGGGTGAATACACCATCGGAAAGGGTGTTTCAACTGTAGGCGTTAGAAATCCGGAGCCCCTGGGTAAGATCAAGGTTTTCCCGAATGTTACCCGCGCTCAGCAGGTGACCGTGCAAACGGAATTATCAGTTGATTACATTCAACTTATTAATGCTGAAGGGATCATTGTACGGAACTGGAATTTTGCATCTGCTACGGAGATGCAATTGGACATTCAGGATTTGCCTGCCGGAAACTATTGGCTGCTCATTCAGGGTGAGGCCGGGCAAGCGGTATCCAAAATTCAGAAGTATTGAGAGATTAGCTCATTAAAAAAACACCTCCTGCGCCACCCGGAAGGTATTGGCATGGGCCTCCACGATATCTGCTATGCGGGGAGAATAACCTCCGCCCATACTGGCTACCACCGGCAACCTGTGTTGTTTACAAAGCGAAAAAACCACCTTATCCCGTTCTCTGCAACCATCACGGCTGATGTTCAGGCGACCCAGTTTGTCGGTTTCCAGGATGTCTACTCCGCTTTGGTAAAAGACAAAATCCGGCTGAAATTCATCCAGCAGTCGCGGGAGCGTTTCCCGGAGAATCTGAAGGTAAGCCTCATCTTCCATCCCGTCGGGCAACCCAATGTCCAGGTTTGACTTTTCCTTTCTAACGGGATAATTTCGCTCCCCGTGCATGGAAAAGGTAAACACTCTGGGCTCGTGCTCAAAAATCTTCGCCGTTCCGTTGCCCTGGTGCACATCAAGGTCAACGATCAGAATTCGCTGCGCCAATCCTTCTTTCAGCAGCCAGTTGGACGCCACTGCCTGGTCGTTGAAGCAACAGTACCCTTCTCCCCTGTCGGCAAAGGCATGATGTGTTCCGCCCGCAATATTCATAGAGCAGCCGTAT
>JADZFI010000519.1 GCA_020850025.1 Saprospiraceae bacterium | reverse complement strand
AGGGCAGGCCATATTTCTCGGCCATTTTTTTCAATTTATCGGTCACGGAGAAGGTGAACACGACTTTGCCGCTCAAGCCTTTGTATTTGTGGAGGTACAACAACAGGAGCAACAGGATGTGGTGGCTGTCCACAAAGTTTCCGTCCTCATCATAGAGTCCGATGCGGTCGGCATCGCCGTCATTGGCCAGGCCTGCGGTAATTTTCGGGTTCTTTTTGATGGTTTCGCTCAGGAGCAACAGGTTGCGGTGAATGGGCTCCGGCGCCTGGCCGTGCATGCCCGGGTTGTGGTCGCAGTGCAGGAACACGCAGCGCGGCAGCAGTTTTTTCACGGCATTCTGGCCGGCGCCATACATGGCATCGTAGGCAATTTTACCGGCAGATGCCTTAATGGCCTTCAGATCGAAACTGCGGCGGGCATGTTTGAGGTAAATGCCTTCCAGATCGGCTTCTTTGAGCAGGTTGCGGTCGCGCAGTTCGCTCAGGGAAGGAAGCTCCTTCAGGGAGCACTCGTCCGGGATCAGGGCTTCCAAAGCGCTTACATCGGAAGGGATCATGGGACCGCCGTAAGCAGCCTTTAATTTGTACCCGTTGTAAGAAGGCGGGTTATGGCTCGCAGTGATCACGATGCCCAACGAAGCCTTGAGCTTCACCACGCCCAGCGATACCATGGGCGTGCTCACAAAACCCTGACTGGCAATATGGCATTGAATACCATAAGCGCCCAGTACGCGCGCAGTGGTGGAAGCAAACAGCAAACCGCCAAAGCGACAGTCGTACCCGATCACGGCACGCTTCATTTTATGTTTTTTCATGTAAATAGCGGTAGCTTCTGCCACGCGCTTCACATTATCTACCGTAAAATCGTCGGCGATAATGGCTCGCCAACCGTCTGTACCGAATTTAATGGGAACAGCCATATTTAGTGTTTTAGTGCTTTAGTGCTTTAGTGTTTTGGTGTTTTAGTTGGCATTGGGGGGTAGCATTAAGCTTAAGTATCTTTTTACCACTAAGTAACTCAGGCTCTGTGGTAATCCCCAGCCGAACGCCAACCAAAACACCAAAACACTAAAACACCAATGATCGGCAAAAGTATTTCTTCAAGACGTACTTTCGCGCTTCGATTCTTTATTTTAGTGTAAAAAACTTGAAAGACACTTACCGACACAAAGGTTTACGGAAACGCATGGTGGATGGCCTCCGGCAGCGGGGCATTCAGGATGAGGCAGTGCTGGCGGCCATGGCGGCTGTGCCGAGGCATTATTTCCTGGAAAAAGCTTTTGAGGAGCATGCTTATGAAGACAAGCCGTTCCCTATTGGCTGTGAGCAAACCATTTCCCAGCCATTTACCGTTGCATATCAGACGGTGCTGCTGGAAGTAAAAAACGGCGACCATGTGCTGGAAATTGGCACCGGATCCGGTTATCAGGCGGCAATTTTGGCTGTACTGGGGGCTAAGGTTTTTACCGTGGAACGGCAGGAGGCTTTATACCTTTATACCAAAAAACTGCTCGAAACCCTGGGGTTCAACACCATCAAATGTTTCTTCCGCGATGGCTCCAAAGGACTTCCGGAGAAGGCTCCGTTCGACAAGATCATTGTCACAGCGGGCGCCCCGGTGGTACCGCAACCCTTGAAAGAACAATTGGCCATTGGCGGAATCCTGGTCATTCCGGTGGGCGAATCGGTGCAAAAGATGATGAAGATCAAACGCATTTCGGCTATAGAATTTAAGGAAGAAAGGTTTCATGATTTCCGGTTCGTGCCTTTTTTGGAAGGGGTAGAGCGGAAAATTTCATAGGTTGACCCAAGTATCTGGACATTGGACTGTTGGACGATGGACATTGGACTGTTGGATTCTGAACATTCTCAAGCCGAAAGCCAACTCAAACACTCAAACACTCGAACACTCGCACACTCAAAAATGGCTGACTCCCACCTCATTTACGGTCATCACCCGGTTACTGAAGCCATTCGCGCCGGAAAGGCGGTGGAAAAGGTCTATTTCCAGCAAGGCGAACGTGGGGAGGTAGAAAAGGAAATCCGCCATCTTACCAAGGAATATGGCATTCCTTTGCAGGTGGTTCCCAAGGAAAAGCTGAATAAAATGGTGCGCGGACAGCATCAGGGCGTGGTAGCGTATCTATCGCTGGTAACCTACCACAGCATTGAAGACATTCTGCCTTTTGTATTTGAGCAGGGAGAAATCCCTCTTTTGGTAATGCTTGACGGAGTAACGGATGTGCGTAACTTTGGCGCTATTGTGCGCTCGGCGGAGTGTGCAGGGGCGCATGCCGTGATTGTGCCGCAATCCGGCTCGGCGCTGGCCAATGAAGAAGCCATGAAAGCTTCCGCGGGCGCCCTGGCGCGCATGCGGGTATGTAGGGTGCGCAGTTTGTTCAGCACCGTGGAGTGGTTGCAGGAATGTGGCGTGCAGGTAGTGGCCACGGCGCTCACCGGGAAGAGTGTGCCTTTGTACCAGGCAGACCTGAGCGGCCCCACCGCCATCCTCATGGGATCTGAAGGCGAAGGGGTGCACCCCAAACTACTCAAAATGTCGGATGCGGTAGTCAAGATTCCACAAGCCACTGATTTCGACTCCTTCAATGTAAGCGTTGCGGCAGGCATTGTGTTGTATGAGGCTTTGCGGCAACGGGCTGCAGCTCAGTAAGGGTCATTTAAGGGGCATTGGGAGGGAATGACCAAAATGCTTCCTCAGTAATCCAAGCTTCATTCGTTTTTCACACGTTCTTATTCATTTTACCTAAACTTTTTACATCATGAAAAACATCCTCTTGTTCGCTGCCATCATCCTGATTGGCCTGGTTTCCAGCTGCAAAAAAGACGAAACCCCAAAAGAACTTACGCTTCAGGAACGCCTTATCGGGAAATGGAAAGCTACCAAGGTTTTCATCGGAACGACTGATGTTCTGATTCCTACCGCCACCACCACTACCGAGCTTGAAGTAGAATTCAAATCCGACAAAACGGTGGCTTTAAACTGGACGAACACCATTCTGACCACCACCCCGCCTACCGTCAGCAAATCTACCCTGAACGGAGTTTATTCCTGGACTGGCGACATCCTGACCCTTACCGCCATCAACGGCTCCGATATGCGCACCGTAACAGGTCCGGTGGTTATTACGGATACCCGTCTGGAGTTCACGCCAACCAGCGGAAATACCAACGATTTCATTTCCCTGCTGGAGGCCGACAGACTTTAATAGGGTAGTGCGATAAAAGAAAAAGAGCCATTCCGAAGTCGGGATGGCTCTTTTTCTTTTATCGTCCGTTCATTCCACTAAATAAGCGGTCTTCCCGGATCTTGATTGGGCTTGGCCGGCGTCTCGGCATCCGGTTGATTCTCCTGTTCGATGGCTGAGGCTTGTTCCTGGCCCTCATTTGCGGGTAATTCCTCTGTCTGCTTGGCCTCCTCTTGGTCCAAACGATCAATTTCCGCTACAATAGCAGCTTCCGGGTTGGGTTTTTCATCCACAAAACCGTCTTTAAAGAAGCGGCGCTGGAACAGCAAAATGCTCAATACACCCGTGGTAATGGCGGCATCGGCCACGTTAAAAATCGGGCTGAAAAACAACCAGGTTTCTCCACCCAGCCACTCCGGCATTTCAATGTATTTGATGGGGAAATAAAGCATATCCACCACTTTGCCGTGCATGAAGCCGCCCATGGGCAGATCATTGGTGTGGCCGTATCCCGTACCCCAAGGCACTAATTGTGCAATGTGGTGAGTGGAATCGGAGAAGATCATGGCGTAAAAAGTGCTGTCAATGATGTTCCCCAGGGCGCCGGCCGTGATCAGTCCGATGCACATGATAAAACCGGTGGGCGCCTTGGCCGCCAGCAAAAGTCGGGTGTACCAGATCAGGCCAATCACCATCAGGATACGAAATACACTGAGCAATAATTTGCCGTATTCCCACCCGAAGGTGATGCCAAAGGCCATGCCTTCATTCTCTACAAAATGCAGTCGCGCCCAGTTCTGACCGAAAATCAGCAGGTCTTCGTTGTACTCAAAATTGGTTTTGATGTAAAACTTGGAGGCCTGATCAATGATGAGCACAACCAGCACTAAAAATGCTACCAGATATCCTTTTTTCAAGGTGGAGGTTAAGTTTTTGCGTGAAAAAGTCGGCAAAGTAACGGAGGATTTGGGAAATAGGCGGTCATTGGGAGGTCATTTGTGGGCCATTGGAGCCGCATTTACTCCTTTTTTTTCTCCTTACCCTGACGAGGCACACGCCCCGACTCCTTTAGCGAGCGGTCAATAATCCACTCAAGCTGACCGTTCACGCTGCGGAACTCATCGGCAGCCCACTTCTCGAGTGCAGCATAGGTAGCTTCATCTATGCGCAGAACGAATGACTTTTTTTTGGACATGGACGTTGGACAATGGACTGTTGGACGTTGGACAATGGACTGTTGGACGTTGGACAATGGACAATGTACTGTTGGACAATGGATATGCGTTCCATGAAATTGATATGTTCAATTACCCCGAGCCCAAGTCCAACGTCCATTGTCCAATAGTCTAACGTCCAACACTCCAACGTCTTACTGATGAAGTGTTCCGGTGTTCAAAACCGGTTGTGCATTGCGGTCGCCGCAGAGTACAACGAGTAGATTGCTGACCATGGCCGCTTTTTTCTCCTCATCCAGCTCAATGATTTGTTTGTGGGAAAGCTGGGCCAGAGCCATTTCCACCATACCTACAGCGCCTTCTACAATTTTGCTGCGGGCAGCTACAATGGCCGTAGCCTGTTGGCGTTGCAGCATAGCCTGGGCAATTTCTGTGGCATAAGCCAGGTTGTTGATACGGGCTTCAATGATCTGAATCCCGGCAATATTCAGCCGCTCTCCTATCTCGTGCGCCAGTTGGTGGTTCACTTCATCGAAACTGGAACGCAGTGTGGTGGTAGCCGCTTCGTCTTCCCAGTTGTCGTAACTGTACATGCCGGCAAGTTTGCGGAGGGCAGCTTCGCTTTGTATCTTGACGAACTCAGGGTAATTCTCCACCGCAAAGGCAGCCTTGAAAGTATCCGCTACCCGGTAAGTGACCACCCCGCCAATCATGATGGGATTGCCCTGTTTGTCGTTCACCTTGATGGTGGGAACATCCAGGGTAACGGCGCGGAGCGACACTTTTTTTCTAAGATAAAACGGATTGGCGTAGAAAAAGCCGCTCTCCTTTACGCTTCCCACATACGTGCCGAACAAGGTCATCACCCTGCTGCTATTGGGTTCAATGGCCAGAAATCCGGGAGCGATCAGCAAATACGCTGTGGCCATGGTAATGCCGCCCGACAGGAACCACTCGTTAACGAAAAAAAAGACGGCTGCAGCTGTAAGCAGGAACAGTAAAGCCAGCATCATCCAGCCGGAAGTAGGTTTTATGGTTTTTTCCATGGTACGATTGAATTTGATTTGATATTATTTTGATATCAAAAGTACGGCAAAAAAAACCGCCGCCCAAAAAAGGCGGCGGAAGGTTGTTTTTTATCGACGAAGGACTCAGAGTCTGTAGCCCGACATCTGAAATTTAACCAGCCTCTCAATCAAACTCAATCGTATCCCCCGCCTTGTACGTCTTCTTGTCTCCCGTTTCAGGAGGCTGAACTGCATCCGGCAAATCGGGATCCGGGTCGTCGCCAAACAGACTGGTTTGTTGGGGAGCCGGGGTAGCTTCCGGGGCAGCTTCGTTGCGCTGAAGCAGTTTGGACTCGCCGGGCTCCAGCTCCTTGACGTTGGTTAATATCTGATCGCTCAAGCGGTTGCCCACGGCTTTCCAGCCTTTTACGTCCATGAAGTCGCCCAGTGCCACTTCGCCGGTCATGGGCTTGCCCTTGATCTTGATGGTGTATCTGATGCGCGGATTTTCCTTCAAAGAAGCGAACAACAGCTTCGATTTGGCGTGGTCCGTCAGGAAGGAGAAACGCTCCTTGAGTTTGTTGGTCTCCACCCGGAATCGTTTCACCATGGTCCAGCCTTTGTGCCCGTCGAAATGCACTGCGTTGATCACCAGTTCCGGGGTGAGCTTGCAGAGTTGCAGGATTTCTTTCATCTCAAATCGCTGCTGCACGTCCAGATCGGTTACTTCGTAACTGCCGTCGTTGTACAGCACCAGCAGGCTGTCGCCGGTATCGAATTCGCCGAGCAGGTTGCCGCGCTCCTGGGTGTTGAGGCGACCGGTGATATCATCAAACCAGAGCTTTTGGGCGCCGATAGTGCTTTTGCCTACCTCTTTTTGCTTGATCTGCTTCACCGGGTATTTCGTGAGCACGTTGCCCTGCGAATCGCGCCCCTTGATGGCCAGTTCGGCAAAATCGTAGTCGAATATCTTGATCCGCGCGGTGCTGGCTGGGGTGAGGGTTACCTGTACCACCTCGCTTTCGCCGTTGGGATTAACGGTGAGGTACAGCATTTTGGAGCCCTTGGCATCCGATCCGAGCTGGTAGTCTTTATCCCGCGTGATGGCCGTTACATTGAAACGTTTCACGAAGGTTTTGCCCGTTTTCGCGTCGGAATAGGCCATGTTATAGGTAGTGCGTTCGTCGTTTTTCTTCCAAACAGCCACGTGTACAATGTCTTTGCCCACAAAGGTCTTTTCCCCGATGCGCACCACTTTCATCACCCCGTCGCGACGGAATACGATCACGTCGTCAATGTCTGAGCAATCCTGCACAAACTCGTCTTTTTTCAAGCCCATGCCGATAAAGCCTTCGGCGCGGTTCACATAGAGTTTGGCGTTGTTGGCCACTACCGCTGAAGCTTGAATGGTATCGAAAGCTGCAATTTCGGTGCGGCGCTCCTTGCCTTTGCCGTGTTTGGTGAGCAGATTTTCGAAGTAGGCAATGGCGTATTCCGTCAGGTGTTCCAGATGGTGTTTTGTCTGGGTCAGTTCATCGTTGAGCTTGGCGATGTCTTCATCGGCCTTGAATGAGTTGAACTTGGAAATACGCTTGATGCGGATTTCCGTGAGGCGTACGATGTCTTCTTCCGTTACCTCCCGGAGCAGCTTTATCTTCTTGGTTTCTTTGGCGTATCCGGGGTCTTCCGGCGTGATGACGTATTTCTTCAGGCCTATGTCAATCGTCTGCAACACCGCTTCCCAGGTTTCACACTCTTCAATATCCCGGTAGATCCGGTTCTCGATAAATATTTTTTCCAGCGAGGCGAAATGGAGTTTTTCCTCCAGTTCGGCTTTCAGGATCTCGAGTTCCTGACGCAGCAGGTCTTTGGTATTCTCGGTGGAACTGCGCAACAGCTCGTTCACATCGGTGAACAGCGGCTTATTGTCTACAATTACGCAGCAGTTCGGACTGATGCTCACTTCGCAATCCGTGAAAGCATAGAGGGCGTCTATGGTCACATCTGGGCTGACGCCGGGTTGCAGCTCAATTTCGATGTCCACGTTGGCTGCTACCTTGTCAATCACCTTTTTGATCTTGATCTGGCCTTTATCATTGGCCTTCAGGATACTTTCGATCAGATCGCCGGTGGTAACGCCGAAAGGTATTTCGGTGATCTGGAGCGTCTTCTTGTCCAGTTCTTTGATCCTGGCGCGCACACGCACCTTGCCTCCGCGCGCCCCTCCGTTGTAGTTGGAGGCGTCTATGAGTCCGCCCGTGGGGAAATCAGGTATCAGATCAGATTTGCGGCCTTTGAGGGCGGCTATGCTGGCTTTAATGATTTCAATAAAGTTGTGCGGCAGGATTTTGGTGCTCAGACCCACGGCAATGCCCTCGGCGCCGTGCGCCAGCACCAGCGGGAATTTCATGGGCAGATTCACCGGCTCGCGTTTGCGGCCGTCGTAACTGAGCTGCCAAACGGTGGTATCGTGGTTGAAAGCAATATCCAGCGCAAACTTGGTGAGGCGGGCCTCAATATAACGCGGCGCCGCAGCCGAGTCGCCCGTGCGGTAATCGCCCCAGTTGCCCTGGCAATCAATGAGCAGGTCTTTCTGGCCCATATTCACCATGGCATCGCCGATGGCGGCATCGCCGTGCGGGTGATACTGCATGGTTTGCCCGATGAGGTTGGCCACCTTGTGGTAGCGCCCGTCGTGCTGTTCAAACATGGCGTGCAGGATACGCCGTTGCACGGGTTTGAGTCCGTCTTCCACAGCGGGTACGGCGCGCTCCAGGATAACATAAGAGGCGTAGTCCAGGAAGTAGTTCTGGTACATCCCGGAAAGGGTAATCACCGTATCCTCTCCGTTTTGGGAGACGGTAGGCGGCGGTGCGGTATCTCTTTTTTGCTTGGCCATGATGGTTGGATTTGGGTCTGAGGGGTTTGATGTAACGGCGGGTTTAGCCGCCGAGGTTTGAAGGGTTTGATGTAACGGCGGGCTTGACCGCCATAGTTTGAATGGTTTGAAGGGAAATTTGCGGCGAAATTAGTAGATTTTGTTTTTAAAAAATAAAACTTTTTGTTTTTTATTTTAATTTTGCTGCTACTAAAAGCGTGTTCGTGATACTTAATAGATGTTTTGCCGCGATGCGGCAAGGAGATTTCGCCCTGTCGCCTGGGCTACTGACGTTTGGGGACTACGCCCCGGCGGGCGCATGACTTGCATCACATAAATCATCAAAATCACACTAATAACAATAATACGCACTATGAAAAACATACTCTCCGCCACAGAAGCCTCCGCGCTGCTGAACCTCCTCAAAACCCGCTTCGAAAAAAACATGAAACGCCATCTGGGCACCTCCTGGGCCGAGGTACATGCCCGGCTGGAAGCGCAACCCGGCAAGCTGTGGAGCCTGCAACAAATGGAAGAAACCGGCGGCGAGCCTGATGTGGTGGGCCAGGACCCTCAAACCGGCGAATTCCTGTTCTATGATTGCGCCGCTGAAAGCCCCAAGGGGCGCCGGAGCCTCTGTTACGACCAGCAGGCGCTGGACGAGCGCAAGGAATTCAAGCCCGCCGACAGTGCCGTGGAAGTGGCCGCGGCCATGGGTATTGAAATGCTCAATGAAGCGCAATACCGCCAGCTTCAGCAATTCGGGCCTTTCGACACCAAAACCTCCAGCTGGATACACACGCCGGAGCCCATCCGGAAGCTGGGCGGGGCCATTTTCGGCGATTATCGCTACGGACAGGTATTTGTGTACCACAACGGCGCCTCGTCGTATTATGCAGCGCGGGGGTTTAGGGGGATGTTGAGGGTGTAGTGGCGATTTGCGATTTTTGATTACATGATTTGCGATTTGCGATTGGATTTCAGAATACCGGTTTTTCTCCATTAAAAACCTGTACTTTTGCGCCGCTTTAAACTCTTTTCCATGTATCGTACCCATAATTGCGGCGAACTCCGCATTGCCGACGTAAATAAAGAAGTAACCCTGAGTGGCTGGGCAGCCAGTATCCGCGACAAAGGCGGACTGCTTTGGATTGACCTGCGCGATCGCTACGGCATCACGCAGCTGCTGATGGATGAAAATTACACCGCTAAAGAAATTTTCGATACCGCCCGCTCCGTAGGCCGCGAATTCGTGCTGCAGGCCACCGGAACCGTGGTGGAACGCGAATCCAAATCCAATAAAATCCCTACCGGCGACATTGAGATCAAGGTAAGCTCCCTCAAAATCCTCAATGCCTCCAAAACACCCCCGTTCACCATCGTGGACGAAACCGACGGCGGCGACGACCTGCGGATGAAATACCGCTACCTCGACCTGCGCCGCAATGCCGTGCAGAAAAACCTCATTTTCCGCTCCAATCTGGCCGTGGAAACCCGCAAATACCTGGCCGGACAAGGTTTCATTGAAGTGGAAACCCCCAACCTGATCAAATCCACGCCGGAGGGCGCGCGCGACTTCGTAGTACCCAGCCGCATGAACAAGGGCCAGTTTTATGCCCTGCCGCAGAGCCCGCACACGTTCAAGCAGATCCTGATGGTGGCCGGATTCGACAAATATTTCCAGATCGTAAAGTGCTTCCGGGACGAAGACCTGCGCGCCGACCGCCAGCCGGAGTTCACCCAGATCGACTGTGAGATGTCGTTCGTGCATCAGGAAGACATCCTCAATACCTTTGAAGGACTCACCAAATACCTGTTCCAGCAAGCCCTGGGTATTACCCTGGCCGATTTCCCGCGCATGACCTACGATGAGGCCATGCGTAAATACGGCTCCGACAAGCCGGACCTCCGCTTCGGGATGGCCTTTGTGGACCTGAAATCGCCCGCCGATGCAGAATTCGGAAGTGGCGTAGATGTGGTGCCGACCGGCTTTCCGGTGTTCGACAGTGCAGAAACGGTGGTGGCCATCTGCGCCCCCGGCTGCGCCGAATATTCCCGCAAACAGATTGACGAACTGACGGAATGGGTAAAACGCCCGCAGATCGGCGCCAAAGGCCTGGTGTATGTCAGAATTGAAGCAGACGGCACGCCTAAATCCAGCGTCGACAAATTTTACACCCCGGATCAGCTCAAGGTTTGGGCAGAAAAATGCGAGGCAAAGCCGGGCGACATGTTGTTCATCCTCTGCGGGGAAGATGAGAAAACCCGCAAGCAACTTTCTGAGCTTCGTTTGGAATTAGGCAACCGCCTGGGCCTCCGCAAGGGCGACGATTTCAAACCGCTTTGGGTGGTGGATTTCCCGCTCCTGGAATGGGACGAAGAAGAAAACCGCTTCTTTGCGATGCACCACCCCTTCACCTCGCCCAAGCCTGAGGACATTCCCAAAATGGATAGCGACGACCGCGCCACCCTCAAATCCATGCGCGCCGATGCCTATGATTTGGTATTGAACGGTGTGGAAATTGGCGGCGGCTCCATTCGTATCCACGACCGCGACCTGCAGGCTCGCAACTTCCGTCTGCTCGGGTTCACGCCGGAGGAGGCAGAAGCCCAGTTCGGGTTCCTGCTCGGCGCCTTTGAATATGGCGCACCCCCGCACGGCGGCATCGCTTTTGGCTTCGACCGCCTCAACGCCGTGATGAACGGCGCCAACTCCATTCGCGATTTCATTGCGTTCCCGAAAAACAACCAGGGACGCGATATGATGATAGATGCTCCGGACACCATCAAGCTCAAGCAATTGGAAGAGCTGGGCATCCGGATTGTACCACAGGATTGATGTACCGGCGGGTTTAGCCTCAATCAAAAACACCAAAACACTCCACCACCTAAATGGCCTACACCGAATCCAACATGATCCCCCTGGGCACCAAGGCCCCGGAATTTACTTTGCCGGAGCCCGGCACAGGTAAAATGGTTAGTTTGCAAGACGTAGCCGCCGGCGCCCGGGCCACGGTGGTGATGTTTTTGTGCAACCACTGCCCGTACGTGCTGTATGTGAACCCGGAAATTGTGCGCATAGTACAGGAGTATCGGCCCAAAGGCGTAGCCTTTGTGGGCATCAACAGCAACGATGCCCAGACCCACCCTGAAGATGGCCCCGATAAAATGGGCGCACATGCACGGGAGGTTGGTTATGATTTTTCCTATCTTTACGACGAAACGCAGGAAGTAGCCCGCGCTTATGATGCTGCGTGCACCCCTGATTTCTATATTTTTGACCACGAACAAAAGCTGGCCTACCGCGGCCAGCTCGACCCCAGCAGACCCAAAAGAAATCCTGTTGAGCCCACCGGAGAAGACCTCCGGGCCGCTCTTGATGCCGTGCTGGCCGGCCTTCCCTCCCCGGAGCCCCAACGCCCCTCAGGCGGCTGTAACATAAAGT
>JADZFI010000518.1 GCA_020850025.1 Saprospiraceae bacterium | reverse complement strand
TTTATGATATAATTAAACCCCTTCAAAGAGGAAAAGGATATTTGGACGGTACCCCTCCAGTACATAAAAGCCCATATTTTGAATTAGATGTAATTGTTGGAGATCCACAGCTTTCATTAAGCGAGGATTTTCTCAGTAAAGATTGGTTAGATGGTAAATCAGGCGAGTCAAGAGGTTTGCAAACAACTTTGTTATTTAAAGATCTTCTACTCAAACTTGAGCATTATGACTATGTTTTCTTTGATGTAGGGCCCTCTCTTGGAGCATTAAACAGATCTGTTCTTGCTGCATCAGATTTTTTTATTGTGCCAATGTCTTCAGATATTTTTAGTATACAGGCATTAGAAAATATTTCAAAATCATTGAAGGAGTGGAGTGAGCAATTAAACAAAGGTCTGTCTGATCACGAAAAAAAATATAGTGAGCCATTTTATATAAAGAGTACTATACCTAAATGGCAACTCCAATTTGCAGGATATATTACGCAGCAATATACTGCCAAAACTGTTGAGGGGAAAAAGCAGCCAGTTAATGCATATGAAAAAATTATAAGAAAAATTCCTCTTGCAGTATCAAAATTTTTGCTGACAATAAATAAAAATCAATTACAAAATGCCTTAATTGGAGAGATTACTAATTTACATAGCCTGGTACCTTTATCTCAAAACAGTAGTGTTCCAATTTTTAACCTAAAATCTGAGCATGGAGTTGTTGGGGCTCACTTTAACAAGGTTAAAGAATACGAAGAAAACTTAAGTAAGATTACCGCAAACCTCCTTAACAATCTAAATCAATTATCATGATTATTTGGCCAAAAGATTTAATCGAGGATGTCGCAAGGCGTCGCTCTGTTATTATCCTCGGTGCAGGGGTTTCAAAAAACTCTGTAAATAGGGCTGGAGAAAGGCCAAAAGACTGGGAGGAGTTCTTGCGATCAGCGTGTGATGAGACTCCTAATGTTAAGACTGAGGTTATTAAATTATTAAAAAGCAAAGACTATCTCACAGCTTGTGAAGTAATAAAAAAGGATCTTGGAAGAGATGATTTTAATACAATTTTAAAAAGAGAATTCTTAACAGCACAGTTTGAAAAAGCTGAAATTCACGAACATATATATAATTTAGACTCAAGAATTATAATAACTCCAAATTTTGATAAAATTTTTGATGGATATGCAAATGCAATATCACACGGTAGTACCATAATAAAACAATATTATGATACTGATATTGCGGATTGTATTCGCAGACCTGAAAGACTAATAATAAAAATTCATGGTTCAATAGACTCCCCAGACAACTTAATTTTCACTAGAAAAGATTATGCTGAAGCGAGAGTTAAGCATAGCAGTTTTTATCATATTATTAATGCTCTCTCCATTACACATACCTTTATTTTTATAGGCTGCGGTTTAAATGATCCCGATATTCGATTGATTCTAGAAAATTACTCCTTTAGATTTATTCAAAATAGAAAGCATTTTATGGTTTTGCCCAAGGAATCAATTTCTCCTAAATTACAGGAAATCATTGGAGAAACAATGAGCTTGAAAATTATACCATATGAATCAAGCAATCATCATTCTAAATTGACTGATTCAATGAAAGAGTTAAAATTATTGGTTGAAGAAAAAAGAGATGAGCTTGCAAACAACCGGAATTGGTAACCCTCCATGAAGCTGCTCCTCACCACCCTCAACGCCAAGTACATCCACACCAATCTGGCTATCCGGCTCCTGTACGAGCTGAACCGGGATTGGCCGGGACTGGCGTGGAAGGAGTTTACCATCAATCAGGATCGGGATGAGATCGCCCGGCAATGCGCGGCGTATGAAGTGGTGGCCTTCAGCTGCTACATCTGGAACATCACCCAGACCCTGGAAACGGCGCGCAAGATCAAGGCGCTGAATCCACAGACGCAGATCCTGCTCGGCGGACCCGAGGTGAGCTACGACTGGCAGGACGTGATTGCCCGGCCGGAGGTGGATTACATCATTACCGGCGAGGGAGAAACACCGTTCCGGGAATTCCTATACGCATGGCCGGAAGTGGGCCACTTGGCCAATCTGGTGCAAAAAACACCCGATGGCGAGGTGCGCTATTTTTCCAATCCCGTCATTTTTGAGCTCTCGCAGTACCGCGATATCCGTCCCTGGCAAAACGACCCGCCGGAAAGCCTGGCCGGAAAGGTGCTCTACGTGGAAACCTCCCGCGGCTGTCCATACAAATGCGAGTTTTGCTTAGCGAGCCTGGACAACAAGGTGCGCTACCTGCCGGATGAACACATCAAATCTTCCCTGCTGTACCTCATGCAGCACGGCAAGGTGATCAAGTTCCTGGACCGCACTTTCAATATGAAGCGGGATTTTACGCTGGATATTTTCCGGTTTATCCTGGCCCATCACCGCCCGGGCAACATCTTCCAGTTCGAGATCACTGCCGATATCCTGCACCCTGATATCATCCGTTTCATTCAGGAAGAGGTGCCGCCGGGCCTGTTCCGTTTTGAAATTGGCATACAATCCATCAATGCGCAGGTAAATCTGGAGGTAAGCCGAAAGCAGAATTTTGACAAAACCAAGGGCATCATCCAGGCCCTGCAGCACAAGGTGGAAATGCACCTCGACCTGATCGTGGGGTTACCGCTGGAAACGCTGGCGGACATACGGCACGGCTTCGCGGAGGTGTTCCGCCTGTTTGCGCCTGAGCTGCAACTGGGGTTCCTCAAATTCCTCAAGGGCACGCCGGTGCGCGAGAAATACGAGCAACACGGCTTTGAGTTCGATCCGGAGCCGCCCTACGAGATCATCCGGAGCAACTACCTCTCCCCGGCCGAGCTCGACCGCATCCGGCTGGTGGAACACGCCCTGGAGATCTACTGGAACAAACCCCGCGCCATCCGTACCCTGAAATACGTGACGGAGCGCTACCATATTTTCGATTTTCTGGAAGGACTGGGCGAGTGGTTCGCACAGGCGCACCCGTTCCACCAATATACCCAGGCCAACGCCTACGAGCGACTGCTCTCCTACGCGCAGCAGCAGTTCCCCGAGGATCCGTTTTTGCCGCAACTCATCGAGCTGGATTATTGCACACAGCAGAAATCGCGTCCCAAACCGCTGCTATTGGCAGAACTCGATCCCGCCGCCAAATCCGAGCTGATCGCCTCCCTGTACCCCGACGCCTCTCCCAAGGCGCGTTTCCTGGCCTTCTCTATCGGCTTTGATCCGCACCTGCTGGATCAGGGAAATCGTTTTGTGCCTGGTGAGTTTCAGGTATTGCTGAGGTATGAGGGGCAGAGAGTGTGCGAGTGGAAGGGGGTGGAAGTGGTTTTCCCGTCGGCACTTATCACGGTTTAATCAGCTTTCCTGCGTACACACTCTCATCAGCAGAGCGAACAGAAAGCAGGTAAAAACCAGCGGGCAGATTTTCTACTGGAAGCTCAATCTCAATATCTCCTCCGGCTATTTTTTGCACATGCACCAAGCGGCCTGTGGCGTCTCGCAGTTCCAATAAGCAGCCTATACTTGTGTTGACACTTAGGGGCAAGTAAAGCCTGACCCAATGTGAAGCCGGGTTGGGCCAAAATACCAGAGGCCGTGTTGTTTTTTCCGAGGTACTCACCAGACCATACAGGTCATTCAGATCGTATTTGCAAAGAATTTGCCGACGAGGATCCGTAAATGTTGACTGATCGGCTATTCCGGCAACATATAGCGCCTCATTGGCAATGGCTATGTTTTTAGGGGCGTTTCGCCTTCCTTCGAGATCCGAGTAGCCGGCGCCTAAAAAACCGTTTTGGTCATACAACAAAAAAGCAAATTCGTAGAAATTGCTGTCTATAACCGTACTAACAGCTGAGGCAATCAACATAGTACTGTCGTTCAGCCAGATCAGGTTACCTGGGAAAACAGGATTGCCATTCAGCATGGTAGTGTGCTCCCATTCCGGAAATCCGAGTGGATTTAATTTGGTGCTGAGTAATTGAGGGCCCTCCATTTGGCGGAAAAAGCCATAAACGAATACATTCCCGGTACTGTCTGTACCGATGACATTGACTCTGGCCTTCACGCCTTGAGGTGGTGGCTGATTGTTGGGTTTGTCATACTCCCAAAGTTTTTGGCCGTCAAGGCCAAATTTTAGCACCTGATACTTAATCCAGGTGCTTACATAGAGGCTTCCGTCATTTCCAAGGTGCACCGCCTCCGGGGAATGAGCTGCGTTAAGGCCCGTTTGGGCAGTAGTTATGGTTTGGCCCTCATCGGTCAATTGCCAGGATAAGTACCGTGTACCGGTTGCGCCGGAGTTTCTGCCCCAAAATACCCATTGGTCGTTCAGCCATTGAGCCCCGACGCCCACAAAGCCATAATCAGTATCCACATGGCTGGCCGACCAGAGTACCTGCCCGGCAGGCGACAACTTAACGGCGAACAGTCCGGTTTTAACCAGCGCTATATTGCTGTAGTTGCCGAACACCACTACATTTTGGTCGGCATCAAATAATATTTTGGTCACGTAATTCTGACCTATGGAAGGGCCTTCGTATCGGTACGACCATTCCAGATTACCGCTGGCAGCATATTTCAATACCACCATTCCCGGCACCCCGCCCATGATGCTGTTTTGCCCGGTATTACCGGCAACGTACACAGCATTTTGTTGGTCACAAAGGGATGCGATGGTATTATCATTGCCTGGTAAATCAAATTTTTCCTGCCAAAGCATCTGGCCAACCGGACTGTATTTAGTCGTTAAAATCGAGTTCAGTGGTCCAGGATTATAGTCGTTGGCGCATGTAATCACATTTCCATCAAAGTCAACATGTAAGAATGGAACGCCATATAAGGAGCTTCCTTCTGCAATAGTTTGTTGGCTCCAAGCAGGCTGAATTTCTTGACAATTGGCGGCTAAATAGGCACACAGAAATTGAACGGTATAGAAGAAGAAAAGGGTCCTTTTATTCATAACTTGGGTGATTTTGGGCACCCCGAAAGTTATCCGGGATGCCCAATAATGGCTTATCAATTTTTAATGACCCTTGTGGTAAGGAGTTGATTGCTTGATTTGGCAGAAACTATATATGTGCCATTTAGGTCAAGAGATATTTGCCATTAGGTAACGAAACAAAAGAGTTTAGGCTGTAGCCTTGGGGCTGCATCAAAGATATGGTCATATATGGTCGCTGGGGATGTAAATATTATCGCCCCGCTGGGGCTACTTGGGGGCCTGCGGCCCGGATGAATGTTAGGCCGAATGGTTCTCAGTTCAATCATGTATTTATGTACTCGTCGCTCATGTACTATAAATGCGCTACTTTTGTCTTTTCAGGCAATCATTCCTGCCCAAGCACCCATGTCATACTGGACTCAACCTCTTTTGATGTTTTTGCGCAAGCCCGGCCTTGCTGTTTTTACGATTGCCTTTTTGCTGCTCCTGGCCGCCTGCCAGCCGCCGGAATTCAATGAAAAAAAGGAGCCAGAGTTGGGTACGGTAAATCTGGACCTGAGGAACAAAAAAGTACAGATGCTGTACAACCTGCGGGATCAGCGGAAAACGGACAGCCTGATCCTGTTCCTGAAGGATCGGGACGTGACGCTGCGTTACCTGGCGGCATTGTCGTTTGCCTCCGTAAAGGACACCAATGCCATTTCCTCTCTGGTACCTTTGCTGCAGGATCCGGTGGAAGATGTCCGGATCGCTGCAGCGTACTCGCTGGGACAAATCGGCTCTCCTAAAAGTGAGCAGCACCTGATTGATGCCTTTATTGCCGAGGATTCACTCTCCCGGCACCAGCAACTCAACGCCACCATCCTGGAGGCCATTGGCAAATGCGGCACCCGCAAGAGTCTGAAAAATCTGGCCGCCATCAGCACCTATCAGCCTACCGACACACTGTTGCTGCTCGGACAATGCCGCGCCATTCTGCAATTTGCCCTGCGGGATTCGGCCATCATCGAGTCGGCCGCAACGCAGCGTATGGTGGAATATGCGGGCAATGAACAGATCCCCGCTCCGGCACGACTGGTGGCTGCATATTACCTGGCCCGGGTCAAAGGCGTGAAAGCCGACAGCGCACAGGCCGTCACGCTCGGACTCGGTCTGGTGCGGGCCACCAATGCACCGGAGGTGCGCTCACAAATCGCCCTGGCACTGGGCAAATCCGCCACCGAACCGGCCTTCGGCATGTTGTCGAAAGTAATCCAGACCGAGCAGGACTGGCGCGTAAAATGTGATCTGATCCGGGCGCTGGGCTCTTTCAATTACGATACGGCGCGGGTACTGGTGGTGCAAAAACTATACGATCCCAACCTGCACGTATCCCGTGCGGCAGCCGAGTTTTTTGTGCAACACGGCAAACCGCAGGACGGTGAATGGTACTGGCGCATGGTGCGCGACAACGGCAACTGGCCGGCGCCGGTGCAGATCGCCCTGTTCCGCGCAGCCAATAAAAACCTGTCCTACCGGGGCGACTCCACAGCCAAAGCTGATGTGAACTGGCGGCTGAAACAGCTGTTCCAGCAATCCAAAAACCCGTACGACCGTGCGGCCTGTCTGCAAGCACTCTCCGAACACGGCTGGAACTACTCCTGGATTCATCAATACGGCTTCAATGACGCAGTGCCGGCCGTAAAAATGGCGGCCACAGAGGCACTGGTGAACATCATGAAACGTCCGGATTTCTGGGCGCACTTCGGTGAGGGCGGCAAAGGCGTGCGCCGAATGTTGTACAACTACACCCGGGAAATAGTAGCCGGCGGCGACCCTGGTATGATGCTCGCCGTAGCGCCCGCATTTTCCAAAGACAACCCGCTGAATTTCAGAGACATCCGCGACTCTACGCGCCTGAGCGATTTTCAGGAGGCATTAGGCAAACTTAAAATGCCGCGGGATTATGAGGCCATTGCGGAAATGCAGAAGGTGGTGGCCTATCTGGAAGGACAGCCGGCGCCGCCTATGCCTAAGATCCCGTACAACCACAGGATAGACTGGGGCCGCATGCAGGTGGTGGGCCCGGCTACGGAGGTCACCATTCAAACCGCCAAAGGCAATATTGTGCTGGAGCTCTGGCCGCAGTGGGCGCCCGGCTCGGTAGCTAATTTCATTGAGCTGGCCAGCACGAATTTCTATAATGGAAAACCCTTTCACCGGGTGGTGTCCAATCACGTCATACAAAGCGGCTGCCCCCGAGGCGATGGCTCCGGGTCGCTGGATTATTCCCTGCGCACGGAAATCGGACTGGTCTGGTACGATCAGCCAGGATTGCTTGGCATGGCTTCTTCAGGCTTCGATACGGAAGGCACCCAGTTCTTCATCACCCACGGCGCCCGGGTTCACCTCGACGGCAAATACACCATCTTCGGCCGAGTAAAATCCGGGCTGGATGTGGTGGATCAGATACAACAAGGGGATGTGATGGATAAGGTTACGGTCAAATACTGATTTGGAAGGCGCTAACACGAAGGCACTAAGACACAAAGGCACTAAGGCGCGAAGTGTGCTTCGCACACTTTGGTGCTTGCGCACCCGCGCACCCAAGCGTTACCCAACTCGAACACTCGCACACTTCAATGGTAAGGGTTCAGTTTGGAGTAAATTCTGGAATCCAGGAATTGTCCGTCGAAATAGAAGTTTTCGCGGAAATAGGCTTCCTGAACAAATCCATGTTTTTCCAGCAACCTACCCGAAGCATCGTTTTCCGGATCGGTATTGGCTTCCACACTGTGGAAATTCATTTCCCGAAAACAATATTCCATGGCCACTTTCATGGCTTCGTCCATAATGCCTTGGCGCCAGTAATCGGCGTGCAGGGTGTAGCCTATTTCCACCCGGTGATTCACCTTGTCCATGCGCCAAAACCCAAGGGTGCCGATCAGCTGTTCGGGGTTTTCTTTCAAGCAAATCGCCCAGTTGACCGCTTCATGCTGGGCAAACCCTTGTATGTAAGACTCCACATGCTGTTCGGCTTCGCTGATGTCCTGCATGGGCTTTTTACCGATATACCGCATCACTTCCGGATTGGATCGCATCCGGAAAATAGCCGCAGCGTCGGAGGAGAAGACTTCCCGCAGCAGCAGACGAGGGGTATGTAGGGTTGGGAAGGAGGTGAAGTGGATGGTGAGCATAGACTGTGATTAAAGTGATTTTGATGATTTGTGTGATTGAAACTCATTGATATTTAATAGTTGATACCTCCTACATCTACAAAACTATGTTCTTCTGGCCGTAGAATCTATTTAATCATTTTGATGTATTTAGGTACATAACGGATGGTGTCATCAAAGTACTGGTCTTCTATTTCCAGATGGTTAAACCAGTCCTTATCCTTTTTGGAAACGGTGATGTTATATTCTAGCAATAATTTACCTCTGCAAAATACAGAGGTTTTTGGGATAAACGCCAATGGAGTAACCGTGTAGGATAGACTGTCATTTCCAACGGGCCTGTTCAAAAATACCCCAGCGAATTGATTTTGCGGAAACCCAGCTAATTTGAACACACGCATGGCAATGGATTCCATTTCGGGGCACCTGTTTAAACATTTCATCGTATCATTTGAAGGGCCGTCACAATCCGTCCAATACACCCGATGAAACCGGTTTCCGAGCCTGGTTGCGAGCGACCAGGATTTACCGTCCACTGAGACGTTACATGGATTGGCAATTTTTGGTGTGCACCAATAATCCATTTCGTCCAAAAACAACAACAATGCGCTCCACTCCGCCATAGAAATTTCCCCTTTTTTTATTTTGGTAAATCCACGCTCAGATTGCTTTACGAGCGAGTCATTCCAGCCAAAGTATTCCGTATCCACATATTGAAACAGCTCATATTTGGGATGCCCATCCATTACATACAAAGCAGCAAAGTAGTCAAAAATTCCCCAGCCACCTCCTAAATGTACTGTGATAACAGAATCAAAATGTGTCAATGGCGGCACTTGAAACAGTGTATCAAAAGTATACACGGGGGAAAACAACACCAAAGAATCCCATTTGTCCAATATGATGACTTCCGGACATACTTCCGGTTTTCTGGACTGGCAGCAAAGGAAAAGTAAAAATAAAACAGGTAAAACAAGACGCATACCTACAATAACACTAGAAACGGGCCCGGAATTGCTTTGTAGGGTATTCAAATATGTAAATCATCAACTAATGTCTAAAAAACGGCCATAATATCAAGCCAAAAACGATGAAGTTGAGTAAAAACAGCCAAACCAACTGCCAGACATCCCTTTTTTCTGTAATCAGGAATAGTGATCTCAGACGTTGCGGCAAGTATCTCGAAAGCAGCACAGTTACCGGAATAAATAACAGAGCCAGGAAGGTTGTTCCAAGCAGGTAAAAAACCGGATGAAAATAGAATAGATCGGTTGTCTCCAATTTGACCTCACATTTACATATTCCTCCGATACTGTCCGCCTACCTCATACATGGCATTCGTGATTTGCCCCAAGGAGCAAACCTTCACCGCTTCCATGAGTTCGGCGAATATATTCCCGTTTTCTACGGCGGTACGCTGCAACTTGCGGAGTGCTGCCGTAGCCTGTAACTCGTTGGCTTTGTGCAGGTTCTGTAAGGTCTGAATCTGAGCTTCTTTTTCCCATTCCTCCGCGCGGATCACCTCTGCCGGCAAAATGGTGGGTGAACCCTCTTTGCTCAGGAACGTGTTTACCCCAATCAAAGGCAGTTCGCCGGTATGCTTGAGGGTTTCGTAATACAGGCTTTCTTCCTGGATCTTCCCGCGCTGGTACATGGTTTCCATGGCGCCTAAAACCCCGCCGCGCTCGGTGATGCGGTCGAATTCCATGAGCACCGCTTCTTCCACCAGATCGGTCAGTTCTTCAATGATGACGGAGCCCTGAAGTGGATTTTCATTCTTGGCCAGCCCCAACTCTTTGTTGATGATCAACTGAATGGCCATGGCGCGCCGAACAGATTCCTCCGTAGGCGTGGTAATGGCCTCGTCGTAGGCGTTGGTATGCAGGGAATTGCAGTTGTCGTAAATGGCGTACAAGGCCTGCAATGTGGTGCGGATATCGTTAAAAGCAATTTCCTGCGCGTGCAAACTGCGTCCGGAGGTTTGAATATGGTACTTCAGCATCTGGCTGCGCTCATTGGCGCCGTACAAACGCTTCATGGCCTTGGCCCAGATGCGCCGGGCCACCCTGCCGATCACGGCATATTCAGGATCCACACCATTGGAGAAGAAGAACGACAGGTTGGGCGCAAAATCGTCCACGTTCATGCCCCGGGAACGGTAATACTCCACAAACGTGAAGCCGTTGCTCAGGGTGAAAGCCAGCTGCGAGATCGGGTTGGCGCCTGCTTCGGCAATGTGGTACCCGGAAATGGACACGGAGTAGAAGTTCCGCACCTTGTTCTGGATGAAATATTCCTGCACATCGCCCATTACCCGCAGGGAGAATTCGGTGCTGAAAATGCAGGTATTCTGTGCCTGGTCTTCTTTCAGAATATCCGCCTGCACGGTGCCGCGCACTGATTGCAAGGCTTTGGCTTTCAATTCGTTGTACACAGCGGGCTCCAGGATTTCATTGCCGGTTACGCCCAGCAGGAGTAGTCCGAGACCGTTGTTTCCTTCAGGCAAAGCCCCACTGTCGGTGTCACTTGAAGTGACGCCGACAGTATGATACTTCGGACGCGGCAGCCCGCGGTCATCATATTTTTCTTTCAACTTGGCCTCCACCAAATGCTCCAGCCCATGCTCGCGAATGTATTTTTCGCATTGCTGGTCAATGGCGGCATTCATGAAGAAAGCCGCAATCGTTGCCGCCGGACCATTGATGGTCATGGAAACCGATGTCTTCGGATCGCAGAGATCGAAGCCGGAATAGAGCTTTTTGGCATCGTCCAGGCAGCAAACCGATACGCCGGAGTTGCCCACTTTGCCGTAGATATCCGGACGGTAATCCGGATCCTCGCCATAAAGCGTTACGGAGTCGAAAGCGGTAGACAAACGTGCGGCTGGCAAACCGGCCGATACGTAGTGGAAGCGACGGTTGGTACGCTCCGGACCGCCCTCACCCGCGAACATGCGCGTGGGGTCTTCGCCTTCGCGTTTGAACGGGAATACACCGGCGGTGTAAGGAAATTCACCCGGCACATTTTCCTGCAGGCACCAGCGCAAAATTTCACCGTAATCTGCCCATTTTGGCAGGCACACTTTCGGAATTTTGAGGTGACTGAGACTCTCGGTTTTGGTTTCTACCTTGATCTCCTTGCCACGCACCAGATAAATGTATTGATCAGCGGCGTATTGGCGCTTTTTCTCTTCCCAACCTTCCAGGATGCGCAGGCACTCCCCATCGAGGTCTTTTTTCACCTCGGTGATCAGTTTGTCCAGGTGTTCCACCAGAACGGCATCCTTTTGGGCATCCAGCGATTTCAGCGTGGTTTCATACCCGAACCAGCGCCGGGCCATGGCCACCTGTTTATCCACCCACTCATCGTATTTGCGGTTGTTTTCGCTGATTTCGCTCAAATAACGCACCCGGGCCGGTGGAATGATGTACACTTTTTCCGATTCGCCGCCCACCAGGGAGTGACCGGAGCGCAGCGCCGGATTGCATTTTTCAGCCAGCAACTCCATAATGCGCTGGTAGAGC
>JADZFI010000517.1 GCA_020850025.1 Saprospiraceae bacterium | reverse complement strand
ACAGCAAAGAAGAGCAAAGATCCCTTTACGAGTTATCCAAACAACTTCTGTTCACCCCGCAAGCCGATTTGTTTGCCGAGCCGCCCGCAGAACGCGTGGAAGACCTGCGCCGGGTTCTGCGTTATCACGAGTGGCGTTATTATGTACAAAACGATCCAGTGCTCAGCGATTTTGAGTACGACCAACTGTACAAACAACTGGAAGCCATTGAAGCCGCTCACCCCCAACTGGTCACACCGGACTCCCCCACTCAGCGGGTAGGCAAGGACCTGATGGAAAGTGCCGTACAGGTAGCCCACCTCACCCCAATGCTTTCGCTCGACAACAGCTACAACGCCGAGGACCTGAACGATTTCGACGAGTCGGTAAAAAAACTTTGCAGCCTGGACAAGGACGCCGATGTGGAGTACTGCGTAGAACCCAAGTACGACGGGGGCACCATTGCCCTGGTGTACGAAAACGACCGCCTCACGCGCGCGGCCACCCGCGGAAACGGATACATGGGCGACGAAATTACGGCCAATATCCGCACCCTGCGCACCGTACCGCTTCAGGCTGCTTTTTCACAAAAAGGCATAGCCAAGGTGGAGCTTCGCGGCGAGGCGCTGATCCGGAAAGACATTTTTGAAAAAATCAATCAGGCCCGTCAGGAAGCCGGAGAGCAGGTGTTTGCCAATCCGCGCAACGCCGCCACCGGCGGACTGCGCATGAAAGATCCCCGCGAAGCCGCCGAACGCGGACTGGAAGCCTTTCTCTACCAACTCGGCTATGCCGTGGATGCAGATGGCAACGATGTGCTTGCCCGATTCCAGTCGCACGACGAAAGCATTCACCTGCTGGAATCTCTTTCCTTTAAAACACCACTGGCAAGAGGCGGCACCCAACAACACCTCCCGGCTACCAAAACCTGCCGCAATATTGCAGAGGTGATCCAGTTCTGCAACGACTGGCAGGAGTACCGCGATGAATATCCCTATGAGCTAGACGGTATGGTGGTTAAAGTAAACAGCCTGGAGCTACAGGAAAAATGCGGCTATACGAGTCACCACCCGCGCTGGGCCATTGCCTTCAAGTTCAAGGCCCGCCAGGCCACCACCCGACTGAGAGATGTAGAGTTTCAGGTGGGAAAAACCGGCGCCATTACCCCGGTAGCCAAGCTGGAACCCGTGCCCCTGGCCGGCGTTACCGTGTCGAATGTGAGCATGCACAATGAAGAGTTCATTCGCTCCAAAGACATCCGCATTGGCGATCATGTGCTGGTGGAACGCGCCGGTGATGTGATCCCCTACATCGTTAAGAGTCTGCCCGAGCTGCGCAACGGCACAGAAATAGAAGTGGTGTACCCCCGGCAATGCCCGGTGTGCCACTCGGAGCTGGTCAAGCCCGAAGAAGAAGCCATCTGGCGCTGCGAAAACGCCGAATGCGAGGCGCAGGTATTGGCCCGCATGGTATTTCACACCTCCAAACACGCTATGGATGTGGAAGGCCTGGGCGAAAGCACCATCGAAAAATTCTATAAACTGGGCTGGCTGCACAGCATCGCCGATCTGTACCGGATCGATTACGATGCGGTGGCCAAGCTGGAAGGTTTCGGGCCCAAATCGGCAGCCAATATGCGGGCTGCGGTGGAAAAGGCTAAAAAGAATCCTATTCAGCGGCTGTTGCACTCGCTGAGCGTGCACCATTTAGGACAAAAAGCCTCCAAATTGCTGGCGGCAGAAGTGAACCACGTACTGGATCTGTGCAGCTGGGATTTGGAAAAATACCAGACCATCAAGGATGTTGGCCCGGTGCTTGCGCGCAATGTGTACCATTTTTTCCAAAATCCGCACAATGTAGAGCTGCTGGAAACCATGGAAAGCCTCGGGGTGAACCTCCACCAAACCGAGGAGGATAAAAAAGCCGATGTCAACACAGAGGGTCCGCTGTACGGAAAAAGCATTTTGTTTACCGGCGCCCTCACCCAAATGACCCGAGAGGAAGCGGAAAAACGCGCAGCAGCAGCCGGCGCCTCCATCGCCAGCGGGGTGAGCAAACACCTGAGCATCCTGGTAGTGGGCGAAAAAGCCGGCTCAAAACTCAAAAAAGCCCAGGATTTGGGCACGGTGGAGATTTGGAATGAAATGGAATTTGTGGAGCGGATTGGGATTTAACACCTTATTTTTGCCAAAGATCAACAACTATTGATTATGAAAAATGACAACTGGTTAAGCGAGGTAAGCATCAGCCATTTCAAGTCCATTTCTCAGGCGAAGCTTGAGTTTGACAGAATCAATCTGTTTGTTGGCAAGCCCAACGCCGGCAAATCCAATTTACTGGAGGCATTGTCAATGTTGCAAACCCAGTTCCTGGGTTTGAGCGGGCAAAAATTTGCGAAGCATTTGATCCGGTATGAGCAAATAGCGGATTTGTTTTACGATAAAAACTACCTGGAGCATAAAGTTGAAGTCTCCACCAATGGAGGAAGAAATGTTTCCCTTGAATTTAAAGATCAACAATTCCAGTTCATCTACAAGGTAGATGCCATTGGCCAAGGATATTCGACATTGAATAACCAGGGGCATATAAACACCTGGACAATGCCTCATAAACCCAAATTTTCTATTGGAAGAAAATACCATTTCCCGGAAGTACAAACCTTCCAGGCAACTGACCACAACACATTTCTAACTCCACCATTTGGTGAAAACCTGCTCAATATTCTGCAAATCAACAAAACTCTTCGGGTTGAAGCCGGTAAGCTATTTGAAGACTATGGGTTGGAGTTATTGGTAGATGCCCAATACGAACGATTGGAAGTGGCCAGGCGTCGTGATGGTATTTTATTTAAAACACCTTTCAGCCTGGTGGCGGACACGCTTCGCAGATATCTTTTCCATTTAGCAGCCATTGAATCCAACAGAGATGCCGTCATCCTGTTTGAAGAGCCGGAAAGTCATAATTACCCACCTTACATCCAACTACTGGCACAAAAGATAATAGCCGAAAAAACCAATCAGTACTTCATCACAACCCATAGCCCGTTCCTATTGAACACCTTGGTGGAGGAAGCCACTGATATTGCTGTTTTCGTAGTAGAAGTAGTAGATTATCAAACAAAAGTAAGGCGGCTGACCTCTGAACAACTGCGGGAAATGCTTGATTATGGCATCAATATCTTCACAGATCAGGAAGCGTTGGTGTAATGACTAAGCATTTTGAGCTCATACCTGAAGACGGAGCCATTCAAGCTCTGCTGAAGACGCCTGGTTATCCCAAAACCGTTTTGGGGGATGGTATTGGCAATACAATGAATAAGCTTATTAAGCAATATCACAACAAATTTGCCATTGCACTCATTGATGATGACAAGGTGAAGCCTAAGCATGTAGACCTTTTTACCCGATTACTGGAAGACACAGACCACCTTCAATTATGGCAAAAGCCGGAAAGCAGGCATTTTATCATATTGATCAAGCCTGCCATAGAAGACTGGCTCCTAAATCAAGCCGTTCTTTGTGACATTGATCCATCTAAATTCGGCTTTGCCAACCTTGATGGACTGAAGCGGGTTACGAAAAACCCTGTGGAAGTGCATAAAAACCAGGCATTTCAACAGTTTTTGCATCATCTCTTTCAAAAAAATGCGCCAGGCTTCATCCAAACTGAAGAATGGATCGAACAGCTTTACGACAAGTACCTGTAGTACATGAAAATCCTGATCGTCAATAATACCAAAATTCCGGTGCACCTGTACGGCGGCACCGAGCGCGTAATATGGTGGCTCGGCAAGAGCCTGGTGCGGATGGGCCACGAAGTGACCTACCTGGTGAAGCCCGGCTCGGAGTGCCCGTTTGCCAAAGTGCTGTTTATCAACGATAAAAAGCCGCTTTCCGAACAAATTCCGGCAGATTGCGATGTGGTGCACATGCACTATGATGCCGGAGAAGAGCTGCCCAAGCCTTCTGTAACCACCTTGCACGGCAATCTGAGCAAGCCGCATACCTTCCACCGAAATACGGTTTTCATTTCCCAAAACCATGCACACCGGCATGGCGGCTCGGTATATGTGCACAACGGCCTGGATTTTGACGATTACGGCAAACCCGATCTCGAAAATAAGCGTCTATATTTTCACTTCCTGGGCAATGCCGCCTGGCGCGTGAAAAACGTGCGCGGCGCCATTGACCTTGCAAGCAAAGCCGGCGCCAGGCTGCACGTCATAGGCGGAACGCGGGTGAATTTCCGGATGGGCCTGCGCATCACACTGAATCCGCACGTTCGCTTTCACGGGATGCTCGGAGGCGATGGCAAAAACGCGATCATCAATGGTTCCAAAGGACTCATTT
>JADZFI010000516.1 GCA_020850025.1 Saprospiraceae bacterium | reverse complement strand
CTCAAATGGCCGAGCCTGATCGCCGCTGAGGTGCAGTTCCGGCTTCCAGTCTACTGCCAGGTTGATTCTGCCCACTGAAAACTCCAGTCCGGCTATGCCGCTAAGTCCCATTACATTGTTGTGTATTTCATCGGCATCTCTGACGGTGTTCTGCTGCCAGTAATAATGTACCCCTGCTCCGGTGTAGAAATTGGTGCCGCGGAACAGTATTTTATGGTGCTTTTCCGCCAATAAGGTTACACCAAAATCTTTGGTAGCTATTATTGGAGTGTGCAGGATGCCTTCCACGGTCCACCCATTGGTGATGTACTGCTGCACCGTAAGGTTAAAACCATTATCGAAACGAACACCGGCTGCTGTTTTGTATCGTTGTCCATAAGCCGGCGCGCTGCACAACAAAGTGATGAAAGCGAATGCAGTTGAAAGAAGGATCTTGTTCATGGAGAAAGTGTGTTCCGTTTTGTGTGAAACTGATGTAAAAACGGGCGGTTGTTTCCTGCGATTTGGACTTAAAATTCGTTTAATGTTTTTTTAACCGAAAGCTGCCCTATTTTGCAGCCGAAGTGTTAAATTTCTAGAGCTGGACGGGCCCGGACTCAGCTTTTTTTACCGGCATGAATTGGTATTCACTCCCTCTTTACTTCAGATTCTACGCACAGGCTGTTACCAAATATCAGCTGCATTCTCCAGCCATCTTTGCCCTGGTGATGGCTACTATGGAGGATTCCAGGAGATATTATGCCTTTGAGGATATTCCTGAAATGCGCAAGGCTTTGTTGCAGTCCCCTCATGATTCGGGAGACCAGGAAAAACAAAAGATTCGGAACAGTATCCGAAAGTACGCTCCTGCAAGAAGAGAAGGAGAGCGTCTGTTCAGACTCGTACAGCATTTTGCTCCCAAACGGATCTTAATGCTTGGCTCAGGGGCAAGCCTTGGATGTCTTTATGCCGCTTTATCCGGGCAATCGGATCTTGAAATAATGGAAGCTGAACGGGAGTTTGAACCTCTCACACGGTTGAATCTGGAGTATCTGAAGCTTAAACAACAGGTTGTCTTTTTACAGAAGAACCAGGAATGGACCTCTTCAATAGCCGAAACAGATCTGGTGATTTGTTATCCTGATTATCAGTTTAATGATGAGAAGGTATTGGACAGATTGTTTTCTTTCACACCAAAGGCCTGGGTTTTTATGGATATGTATTCCTCCCCCGAACGTTTTCAGCTGCTGAGCCACCTCATGCGACTACCTGCGGTAAGGGCATCTGTCGACTTTTTTTACTTCACCGTGTTGCTGCCGGCCAATGGTATCCGGGAGGTGCAGCACCTTAAAGTGGTGCCTGCCTGGCAAAAACCCTGGAAATTCTACTGATTTCAAAATAGCCGACCCTTGCAACTCGACCTGTCCTATCGACACATTTGGCGCATTTCAGCCCCGATTATGCTGGGCTCGGCCGCGCAAAATGTCATTGCTCTGAGCGATGCGGTGTTGTTGTACCACAAGGGCGAAGTGGAATTTGCGGCCATGGGATTTGCCGGTGTTTTTTATATCACCATTGCTGCTATTGGTTTTTCATTCTCCAGAGGCGGACAAATTATGATCGCCCGGCGAATGGGGGAGATTAAGCATGGCGCTGTCGGGCGTATATTCCACGCCATGCTGCTGTTTGAACTGGCCCTGGCTGCCTTGATGTGGGCATTCATGCGATTTGCTTCCGAATGGTTCTTTCAATTTTTTCTGGAACATTCCCCACAAGTGTATGAAAAGAGTCTGGAGTACATCCATTACCGGTCATACGGCGTGTTTTTTAGTTATGCCGGCGTTGCTCTGATCTCACTTTATACGGGTATCGCAAGACCTGGAATTATTTTAGCCACCACCATATTGCTGGCCATTGTAAACCTGTTTTTGAACTACGCCCTGATATTCGGAAGGTTTGGATTGCCTGAAATGGGCATTGGCGGCTCCGGGTTGGCCAGTAGCATTGCCGAAGGGGTGGCTTTTGTCTTTTTTTCAGCGTTTATGCTCTTTGATGCCCGGATTCGGCCTATGAAGGTATTCGCGCGTCCGTCCTTCAATATCCCATTGATGCTGCAACAACTTCGAATATCGCTTCCGGTAGTGGCGCAGGCGGCAGTAGGGCAGGGGAGTTGGGTGTTCTTCTTTGGTATGGTGGAAAACCTGGGCGAAAAGGCCCTCGCCATTTCCAACCTTGCCCGAACCGTTTATCTGTTGTTATCTATTCCGCTCTGGGGCTTCTCCACCGGCGTAAACACGCTGGTATCCAACCTCATTGGGCAGAACCGGCTTCAGGAGGTAATGCTTGCAGCCTGGAGAACCGGCAAATTGTGTTGGGCAGTAACCATGATCGTTGCATTGCCGGTGTTGTTGTTTCCCGAAGAATTGCTGTATCCTTTGCTTGGTAAAGACGATATGAGTCTGATCCGGGATACCCAGCCGGTTTTTTACTTTCTTCTTGGATTGTTGAGTTTCTCCACATTCGGAGCGGTATTCATGAATGCTTTGTCGGGAACTGGCGCCACCTGGTTCGGATTAAAACTTCAGGCTCTTTGTGTGACAGCCTATCTGGGATATGTGTTCATCATAACCCATTATACCTCATTGGGGCTTTTGTGGGTGTGGGCCTCAGAGTTGCTTTATTGGGGCTTGATGATCGGTATTGGCGTTT
>JADZFI010000515.1 GCA_020850025.1 Saprospiraceae bacterium | reverse complement strand
TTTATCTGCCGGGTTATAGTGATCCGTCAATTCGCCGTCTACCTGTGTTATCTTGACATCATAGATTTGGTTGTAGCGAAGCATGGCTGCCGCTACTTCCGCACCGCTCATGCCGTTTTGAAGCGGCATTTCCGAATAATGTCTGAACTTGCTTTTCAGCCTCGAGCTCAAAATGAACCCGATGACCATAAAGACAACACTGATGAGAATCAACATAGTTTGTGCTTTTTAAGTGAATGTTATTTGAGGCAAAAGTAATGCACCCAATGAAACAAGGAAGTTCAAAAATGGTTTGAAAAAGTGATTTGAACAATTAATGCACGAAAAACAATTTCAATCTTCCATTACATTTGCCCATAAAACTTTCCGCCTGTGCATTTTTTTGCCAGAATCCTGCGCCGCTGGTATAGATCCATTCCTCAGAATGAATTCGGCCGGTTGTTATGGGGCCAGTACTTTCGCCGGTTGTTGTTTAAATTGACCCTGTGGTTCTTTGGCATCACCATAGGGTTCACCCTTTTATACGCCGCATTGCCCGTTCCGGTCACACCGCTTATGATACAGCGTTGCTGGCAACAAGCCTGGGAGAAGGATCGGGAAGTGCGACTTAAGCACGATTGGGTGCCTCTTTCCGAAATCTCCCCACATCTTCAGCTGGCAGTGGTGTGTGCAGAAGACCAGGAGTTTTTAGAGCACGAAGGCTTTGATTTTGAGGCCATTGAAAAGGCCTACATGCACAACAAAAAAAGCAAACGCAAACGCGGCGCAAGCACCATCAGTCAGCAAACCGCTAAAAATGTATTTCTGTGGCCCAGTCGTTCCTGGCTGCGCAAAGGCTTTGAAGTGTATTTCACTTTCCTGATCGAAACCGTTTGGAGCAAAAAACGGATCATGGCTGCCTACCTGAACAGCATTGAATATGGCGACGGCATTTATGGTGCTGAGGCGGCCGCCAGGTACTATTTCGGCAAAACCGCCAAGGAGCTCAACCGACAGGAATCTGCCCTGCTGGCTTCCGTCCTGCCCAATCCGCTGATCTATAAAGCAGATGCCCCTTCACAGCACGTCAAACAAAGGCAACAATGGATCCTGAGCCAAATGCGCATGTGGGGCGGCAAAATTGACTATGAGGACCCCAATACACCCAGGAAACCGGGAAAATAGGTCAAATCACATTTTTGCAATCGGCTTCACCACAGTTCCGGATGCATGTCGGACCTGAAGATAATAAAGCCCTGTGGGCAGGTTCTCTGCTATCCAGGTCAGTTGCTCCATGACTTCTCCGGCCGCTTTGTGCTGGGTTCTGACCACCCCACCTGAAGGATCGGAAAGGATAAACTGAACTTCCTCTGCTGCCAGATTCGGAAAATCAATGCGAATGATGTCGGTGGCCGGGTTGGGTGAAATACCGATAGATTGCAGCAACGCCGGCTCGACAGTGGTACTGGAGGTTTCAGGAATAAATTCCGTCGTCATGTTGGCATAAACCACGGCCAAACCACTCCCCTCAAACTCTTCTACATTCTGTATCAAAGCATACAACGAATGTGTCCCGGCCTCCACTTCATATACCCTGGTTTGAGAAAAGGAGGTTCTGTTTAGATCGGAACTGTAAGGCTCAAACGTAATGCTGCCATCTTCAGGTTCCCAGCTTTGGATATCGGCTACGCCGATTCTGATTTTATCGCCAAAACTTCCAATGCCTGTACCTGCCAGGTTAACAACTATTTTCCCCTTTACAGGTGCTTGCACAGTGGCATGGGCGATGGAAACAATGGGCCCTTCAATGTTCACCCCAAGCAGTGTGGTAACAGGCAGATGGTTAATGGTAGTAGACGCAGAATTCGGATAAAAAACGGCGGTCAGGCTACCATAAATGGAGGCAAAACCGTTCCCATAGGTTTCAAAAAAGTTTTCTGCAATGGCATAATAGGTGTGACTTCCAGGCTGTACGTCATATACCCTGGCATGGGAAAAAGAGAAACGATTTAAATCGTTGTCGATGACTTCGTTGCTGGTGCTGCCTTCAAATTGGGTCCAGCTTAAATTATTGCTGGCAGCAAAATACATCAGGTCGCCAAAGCTTGAAACGCATTTGCCATCGAAACGCAACAATACCTTTCCTGCTTCAGGGGCATTGATGGTCAGGGCACTGAACGGCACAGGTCCGCCTTCGACCGGGATATTTTCTGCATAAAATCCGGTATGCCGGGCACAGGGTTTTCCCGGCTCTTCAGGATACCACTCGGCAGTCAGGTGTCCGAAAATGGAAGCCATGCCTGAGCCGTCCATTTCCGTATGATTTTCAGCTACTGCATAGAAAACATGGTCGCCAGCGGCAACTTCGTAGGCTCTGGTATGAGAAAAGGTGTTGCTGTTAATATCATCGCTGGCCGATTCCAGTTCTACACACCCGTCATTGCTTCCCCACTTGGCAGTGTTGCTGGCGGCCAGCATGATTCGGTCGCCAGGAGAGGACAAACAAGGTCCGTCGAAGCGAAGGATCACGGTACCAGGCCCGGGCGCTGTGAGGGTTACTTGCCCTACTACCTTCGGACCGCCCCGAAGACTGAGGTTAATTTGTTGAACAGGCGTATTGGCTACTTTTTGGGCTGCCAAGGCAGCAGAAAACAGCAAAATGCAGAGTGCATATAGATAGCGTTGGTTCATGACTCAGTTGTTTGAGAGGGTGATAATCGGTTAAAGACTTTCCACAAATTTGATCAACGCCTCCCGATCGGTTTTGTTGAGTTTTTTAAAGTCGTCTCTGCCCTTTTCGGCTTCTCCACCGTGCCAGAGGATGGCCTCTTCGATGTTTCTGGCCCGGCCATCATGGAGCAAGAAGGAATGCCCGTTTACCACCGGAATCAGACCAATTCCCCAAAGCGGGGCGGTACGCCATTCGGTACCTGTGGCCATAAAATCCGGCCGGTTATCCGCCAGATCCGGGCCCATATCGTGGAGTAACAGATCGGTGTATGGCCAGATTTTTTGCTCCTTCAGAGCAGCGATCTGACCTCCGGTTCCGGTATTCATGGTTGGCCGATGACAGCCTGAGCAGTTCAATTCTTTGAAAAGGTATTTTCCACGCAGGACCTCAGAGTCGTCGTGATTTCGCCGGGCAGGTACTGCAAGGGCACGGGTGTACAACACCACTTTATTCAAAATATCATCCGGGATTTCAGGCTCGCCACCATTGGGCACTTCAGGATAAATCAGCAATTGGGCGGGTGTAAGGTGATCCTTGGAGAAGAGATTGCTGGTTATGCCAATATCACCGT
>JADZFI010000514.1 GCA_020850025.1 Saprospiraceae bacterium | reverse complement strand
GTCTGTTCTACTTGATCGCCCTTAACTTTTAGCCTTGATGTTGAATGCAAAAGGCGAACATCAAAATCATTTTCACCAGTGTTTTCGGCCACTGCTCGCTTAATTCGATCAAACATCGAATTGATGGAAGCCTGAAATGGCAAAGTGTAAAAAACACGTCCCCGACAACGCCGCAGTAAAAAATCAGTCTTGCCCGCTCCGGTCGGCGCAACAACTAGTGTATGTGGACGCAAATCATTAGAATCCGACAATGAAAGCGGATAAAGCGGATGCTGCCGTGATTCTGCATGACACCATGCAAGATTAGGCCTCTGAAAAGTCTTTTTCAAAACCGTTTCAACTTCATGATTGAAAGCAGAGGCAAAATGATCGGCTCCGCGGAGCAGTCCTTTCCAACTCGACCATCCTCTTGGAAGCCTTTCGCAATAATCAATGGCATAATTCAGCGCATTCGCAGCATCCCTTGCCGAAATTGGAGACACCTTTAAGCCAAACTGCTCAGCTACCCAAAGCCCGGACGGCGACCAAGTATCCCAGTGATAAAGGTGAAAATCCAGAGCGTCCGGTGCTTCATCTGCCATGTCAAGCAGGCCAAAGCTTTTGGGGTCACCTTTGACGGATTTGTGATGAGATACTACCAGATCAATCAAGACATTCCATTCATCTCTTGGGAAAAGTGGCAAAAAACCTAATGACGATAATTCATGCCGATGTGTTTTAAACCGCTCAAACTCTCTGGGTTGTGGTAGTTGGTTTATTTTGTTCTGAAAATGTGGGTGTGCTTTCCCTAGATCGTGTAAAATCGCTCCTTTTCGAGCAATTTCTACCGAAAATCCTAGATCAGCAGCGAACTTTTCAACCGCTAGTACAACATGTTGAGTATGTTGTAGTAAAGTAAGACCTCCATTTGCCTTACTTTTAGCAAGGGGTTCCATTGCATTCATACACTAAAAAGTATTGATTTGACGGATTGGATTGCCAAATACTTTTAGCTCTCCAAACATAGATTCACCAGAAGCAAAACGGTTATGCCCTACCTTAAATCCTGATTCAGATTGACCTAAAAGCAGCTCAAAGCCATCTATTAGCTCAAACTCTTCTTCACCGGAAAGTGTCATAATTTCCACAGGTAACAAGACATCTTCATTGCGGCAAAGGCATATATGTTGTCTAAATGCTTGTTCAGCATCTATTTTCTCAGAAAAAGCCAGAAAGAGATTGGGCTCAAGCAACACGTTCCGGGTTAGGATGGACAACTCTGGAAGCCGATATTTCCTTTTATCAACTGTTTTAATCACCTCTGCCTTTGACCATGTACGCTCCTGTTGAGCACTCAATCCCATATAATTGAGCCGATGCCGTTTGATTTTTAAAACTTTACCACATTGGTCTAGCAGTTCAGGAAACAGTTTTTTCTCCATACCCTCAAGAGTGGATGGCGTGAGAAATTGCTGTGAAAATGTTTCGCCGTCACGAACAGCAGTCCATGGCTTTATATAGCCGAATGGCCCGGAATATTTTACAATGTACAGCATGTCTGATAAAGATTTAGATGAGAGAGCCAAAACCTATTCCGGTGGAATTTCCTATTCCTACGTTCCAGGCAAACCCCAATTGCTCGGCAGACCCTTGAATAATAACTGGACAGAAATTCACCCTATTTTGGATGGATCGATAAGTGGTTAGTTTAGTCTTGGCAGCTGAGCTCTGTCTATCAAATTGCACGATAACGCCCTCATCTGTAAGTCCGGCCAAGCGCAATTTATGTTTTAGGGATTGGGTGAGCAAGCCATCTGCTTCCGGATCTTTGTAGGTAAAGTGGTGTTGACGCCCACCATTTTGATATTTTACAAATACAGGGCTCCCAAGAAAAAACCTTTTCTTACCTTCAAAGTGGGGGGTGTCACTTAAAGTAAGGTCCGTAACACTCATGCCATAGGCGACTGTAGGGTCGTCCAAAATCCCACCAACGATTTTCTTTACAAACTCTGACTCGTGAGCACTGATAAACCAAGTAGCTCCATTTGGGAAATGTAGCCCCTGTTGATCGGCAGACCTTCCTCCATTTAGCCAAGACATGGAAAACAGAGCTTGTTTACCATGAAAGGCATTGGAACCCAACCACTTGTGTAAGGCACCAACTAGCTTGACCTGATAGTTGAAATCAACCAAAATCCGGTTAGCGGATAGCTTTAGATAGATTCGCATTTGAACATTATTTTGGACAATGATGAAAATCGCATTTGGGATTTCCGAATAGGCTAGCCCAGCCAATGCACTCGTTCAATGATATTGCAAAGGTTCCCTACAGGCGACTGAACTGATTTCCCCCCCCCTCAAAATTGCATGGAATCGCGTTCACGCTCAAGGTGTTCGCGCAAAGAATCTGGCCCTAAAACCCTAATATACAAATGGTTAAACCCAAGGATAAAATTTGATAATCCAAAAAATTTATGGTTCACCATACACTGAAAATCAAAATAGTTGGGGTCTTCAGTTTCAAGAATATAGGATCTTGTAATTGGATACCGTTCCACCAATTCGTTGTATGCGCCAACACCTAGCCTTAAATGAACACTTACCTGGTTGTTGTCCACGATTCTAAAGGGGTCAGTACGCAATATATTATGTGATCCTTCAAATTGCCAAGAGGAATCCAGTAAGTGTACTCTTGAGATTCGTGAAATTCTAAAATGACGGGGAATTCTCTTGTCTACATCATAACTTTGAAGAGTGTCTTCCGCAGGATTGATATGGTAAGGCTCTACTGTCCTGTTGGACACAGTGTTACTATTGGAAGATTTGTAGCCTTCAAGCATTACCTGTTTCTTATCTGCCTTTGCCTGCTCAAGCAGATCAACTTTATTCAAATGAGGCTTACGCAAATTTGCATAACCTAACCTACTGTAGTCGTAAAGGGCATGCAACTTTTGCTTCAAAAGGTTCTGCTTCTCAGGTGTAGCTTGGATATTATCTATTGCATGGTGAAGCAAAGCCCTATCCTCTTCTGAAAAGTACAATAACTCTTGTGCTTTTTTCATTGGATTGTCAATAATGAAAGAATATCGTCCCTTTTTATCATAATCAAGGCTAAATCCAGCATTTTGGAATGCGTCGAAGTCACCAGCTATAGTATCAGGATGCACACCATATTGGGTAGCTAATTGTTGTTTGGTGTAACCATAAGGTCGATCAATTAGTGCCCGCATGACTCGAAGCAGACGGACTTTTGTGCCGTATTCTGTGTCTTTTGGCATAACAATTTTGTATATTTTTATATGTTAAAGCGCATTTACAGCTCTTCAATGAAACTTTATATTGAAAAACTTTTGTTATAAACACCAATTTTGAATCATTATTTCAGAACCGTAAAATAAAAATGCTTTTTTAAATAAAAAAAGTGGCATTCGAACTAATTTTTTGTTCAAATGCCACCTTATTCCTCTTGAATGAACTTCTAACGTTCCAATACAAAACCGGCTTGGGCCCGTCCGCCCTCTTCACTCTGCACCACCAGATAATACAGTCCGTTGGCAGGAGCGGCGCTCATATCCAGCTCCAGCCATTCCTGATTCACGGTGTAATGGCGGCTCAGCACTTCCTGGCCCAGGGTGTTGAATATGCGCAGGTTTACCTGTTTATCCATCCATGCCTGCATGTCTACCCATACCTGCCCGGACGTTGGATTGGGGCGCAGTGACAGATTTTCCACCAACATATCCTGTTCGTTGCGCTCTTCCGGCCGACTGCCCATCCAGGGTTGTACAGGGCAATAGAAGGTGTTGAGGTAAGCTTCAAAGCCCTCTCCGTTCTTCAGTTTGGCGTACATGTGAATGTAATTGTTCGGGAACGACTGCTGCGGCAGGCGATGCTCGAATACATCCGACTGTCCGTTTTTCAAGCCCGGCGATACGGATCTGTAGCGCACGGAATAGAAAGGAGAGTAGTTGGGATTGCGCACCAGGTAGGTGTTTCCGGAATTGGGCGCCGTGTAAATACTGCCTTCCACCGGGGTAACGGCTACGATGCCCGGAGGCAGTTCGTTGAGGATATAATTCACCTCCGAGGCACAGAAATTGGTGGCGCGGATACGGAATCGCGGCTGTTTGATGGAATCAAGGCGAATGTCCAGCAATTCAAATTTCATGCAACCAATTACCTTGATGTCGCAAGCCGGCGGAGGATCCTGTACGGTAATGGTAAAGCAACAGGAGGCTGTATTGTTGCAATTGTTGGTGGCTTCATAGCATACCGTATTTACCCCAAGCGGGAAAGCGCCGCCACTGGGCAAGCCCTGGGTAAGTGTCAACGCAACGGTTGGATCAGGGCAATCGGAAGTGGGCGTTGGAGCATTATAGCTTACGTTTATCGTAGTAGCGGCTACGGGCAATTCCACGGTTTGGTTAGGCGGACACACCAGGCTGAGCGTAGTGGGCAGCAATTCCAGAATATAGGTATTCAGCGAGTCGCAGCCATTGGTGGTTGAAGGCACCGGGATGGTG
>JADZFI010000513.1 GCA_020850025.1 Saprospiraceae bacterium | reverse complement strand
GTAGGGCACCTCCAGCACTTCCGCTAATCGCTTGCGGTAGTCAGGCTGCGGATATTTCTTGCCTTTTTCAATTTCATTCAGGTAAGAAATGGAGATGCCCGTTCGCTGACTCAGCTCCTCGAAATTCCAATCCCGCTCCTGACGGAATTGCCTGACTTTCAATCCAAAAATGATGCGTTGTAACTGAGTTGCAGCCATGAAAATATTGACTTACGACTTACGATTTTCGACTTATGATTTGCCCCATTTGCGCAGTTGGTTGAGCAAAGCTGCAAAATCTTTGGGAAGTTCAGAGCGGAATTCCATGGTGGCGCCGGTGGTGGGATGCTGAAAACGCAAACGAAACGCGTGCAGAGAAGTGCGCTCCATCAACGGACGTTCTTCATCCGTGTACTTTCCGGTTTTATACTTTTTGCCTTTGATCTCTGAGAGCAAAAACCGCTCTCTGCGCCCATAAAGGGCATCAACCGCCAGCGGGTATCCAATGCTCTGAAAATGCACCCTGATTTGATGTGTTCGGCCAGTCTTGATCTGACATTCTACCAGCGTAAAATGCTGAAAACGCTCTGCAACCCGGTAAAAGGTCAGCGAAGGTTTGCCGGAAGTGGTAATCATCATTTTGCCCGGTACCCCCGGATGCTCCCCAATCGGTTTGTCAATTTCGCCTTCCTCGTGGTGCAACACACCATCCAACAGTGCCAGATAAAATTTGTCGGCCGTATGATGTTCCATTTGAATGGATAAATGCCTGTGCGCTGCTTCATTCCGCGCAAACACCAATATCCCACTCGTCTCCTTGTCCAGGCGGTGTACAATAAATACTTTGCCGTACTTCTGCTGCAAAGCAGCCACCAGACTCTCCTTGTTCCCAAACCGGTCCGGAATCGTCAGCAACCCCGCCGGCTTGCTCACTACCAACAGGTCGTCATCCTCGTGTAAAAGTTCGTATGTGGTCATTTTGTGTGGTCATTAAGGTTATTTAGGGTCATTTAGGGCCCCCGTCGTTCCACCGTCCACCGTCATCCGTCATCCGTCATCCGTCATAATTCACTAAACTTCTTCAGCCTTCGCAAATAGTGGGCTATGATGATACTGCCGGGATAAACGCCTTTCAGATTTTCCGGGCCTATTTTGTGTTGCTGAATGGATTGTGCAACCTGCTCCCGTTTTTTGAGGGTATCTGGAACGTTGTGGTAAAAAGAAAAATGAGCCCGCACAATGGCCCAAATGGCCTGAAACTGGCCTTTGGCTGCAAATCGCGCGCCGGCAAGTCCGTCGAGTACCAGTCGGGCAGGAATTAGCCAGAGCAGTTTGGACCAGGATTCGTTTTTGAGCAGGGAATACAGGCTGTTTCTGAAATTCAGGAAAACTTTTCTGGGGTTTTCGTATTCTAAAGTGCCGCCTCCCAGGTGCCAAACCACTGATTCGGGCACACATTCCACCCGGTATCCGGCTCTTTTCAGCCTCCAACACAGGTCTATCTCCTCATTGTGGGCAAAATAATCGCCGTCAAAACCGCCAAATTTGTGGTAAAGCTCCGCCCGAATGAAAAAGGCTGCCCCAGCCGCCCAAAAGCACTCCTGACGGGTATTGTATTGCCCCAAATCCTGTTCCCGCTGACTAAATATCCGGCCTCGGCAGAATGGGTAACCCAGCCGGTCGATCCAGCCTCCTGCGGCGCCGGCATATTCAAACTGGTAAGGTTCTTCCGGCTGAAGCGGGCCAGCACCCGGGCGCCAGGCCAGGATTTTGGGCTGGGCTATTGCCAGTCCGGGATCTGCTTTCATGGCTTCCAGTACCGGCTCCAGCCAACCAGGTGATACCTGAACGTCGGAATTCAGGATCACGTAGTAATCTGCCGAAACCTGTTGCAAAGCCCGATTGTAACCTTCCGCAAAACCCCAGTTTTGTTGCAAATCAAGTAGCCTAACCTGCGGATAATGCTCCTGCAAAAATGCCATGGAGTCATCCGGCGAACCATTATCAGCCACCACAATGGCCGCCCCGGCACTGTGGGCCACCACCGAGGGCAAATACTGCTCCAGGTGTCTGCGGGTATTGTAATTGAGAATGACGATGGCTATTTCATAATGGGCGTCAGACAACCCCGAAGGCGAATCGGCCGGAGCATAGTATGTGATCGGGCTAAGGAACGATTGTTGCCCGCCGGAGTGTTGTAAAGAAGGCAGCCTGTTGAGAATTTCTGCTTTGTCGGCGCTGATTTGCTGTTGCAACGAAGCCAGGTCGTCCAGCTTTTTATCCGGACGGATAAAGTCCAGCACTTCTACCCTTAGCTCCTGTCCGTACAAATCTCCTTCATAATCAATAAGATGTACCTCTATAACTCTCTTACCGTTGGGAGAAAGGGTAGGGCGGCTGCCTATGTACAATGCAGCGGGTTGTTGGCCCACTCTGGCGGCATAAATACCTTCCTGGAGTTGAATTTTATAAGGTTCTTCTACTTCAAGGTTGGCGGTTGGGAAACCTATGGTTCGACCAATGCGGTTGCCTTCCACCACATTTCCGGTAAAGGAAAAGGGGTGACCCAACAATCGGTTGGCAAGTTGTACATCGCCGGCCTCCAAGGCTTTTCGTATTTTGGAGGAACTGATGGTAATTTCATCCACTTCCTGAGCCGGTATTTCCACCACTTCAAATCCGCCCGATCTCTCCATTTTTTTTAAATAGCTGATATCGCCTTCCCGTCCGGCGCCAAAGCGGTGGTCGTAACCAATGACGATGTACTTCGGGTGGAACAATGCTATCAGAAAGTTGGAAACATAGGATTCCGCTGATTGATTGGCAAACGCCCTGGAAAACGGCGCAACGACTACATTGTCAATCCCGATCTCTCCCAGCAGCGCAATTTTCTCTGCAGTACTGGTAATGAGTTTAAAATCCTGGTCCTCAGGCCTCAAAACTGCCCTCGGATGCGGATCAAAAGTAATGACCACGCTTTCGCCTCCGGTATTTTCCGCCAGTGATTGGACCTGCTCCAAAATACGCCGGTGCCCCAGGTGGACACCGTCGAAAGAGCCAATGGTGATCACGGCATTGCTAAAAACAGGAAGAGAAGATAAATCGGTGAAAACCCGCATAGACGGGCAAAGGTAATGGCTTGTGTCCGGATTTTGACCGCCGACTTATCGGTTATTGGTCAAAATCCGGACACAAGCAAAGGGTGAGTGCCTGCTCAGCGCAGGAGTATTTTTTGAGAACGGGAATTTTCCCCGAATCGCACCTTCAGCACATACACACCGGGTGGCAGAATGGGGGTGTGAACATTCAGCAAATCACTTTCAGATATGGCATACGTGTCCTCCAGTACTACGCTTCCTTTCATATCGAGCAACGAAACGGCTATTTCCGACACCGCACAACCCCGTATCTGCAGATGGAACGCACCACTTTGACCGTCCTGCTGGTAAGCGAACAGCTCGCACGAGGAACCGGCGGTGGACGTGCTCACGTTGTTGGCAAAGGATGCGGCAGCCCAGTCGCCATGTTGAATTTCAGCCAGTTGTGCCATGGAGGCGATGGTGGCTTTTACAACATTGGACAGGAAGGTGAAGTTAAGTTTTTCGTCAAGGGTATCGCCAGGGGTGTGGTAACATTCATTTCGGAAGTTAGCGCCATCGGTAAGCATCAGCGCCTGTTTGCCCGCTTCCCAGAAAGGAGTATGGTCGCTACGGCGCAAATCCGGTGCGAGTTGGCCATTGCCCGGCACATCCAGCGTCAGTACTTTCAGGTCGGGCACATATTGTTGGGCCGTATTGCTGAACAACAGGGCCAGAGGCTGCGAGTTGGTATTGCCGACATTGGTGATAAAATCACCCCGGTATTGATTGGCAGCCACGGTAGCTGCTGCTGCAGGGAACAACAGGGAAAACCCCTGTGGCAGGGTCTGGGAGTTGGGTTCATTGCTCCAATACCCGATCATTTCATGGTTAAAAACTCCTTCAATGGTTTCTCCTGCCGGAATTCCCTGATTCACATAGCGGATGCTTCCCAAGAGGCCGGACTCTTCCAGGTCAAAGCCAATAAACCGCAATGTTTTTTTGAAAGGGTAGGGGCTCAGCAGTCGTGCAGCCTCCATAAACCCTACCGTGCCGGAGCCATTATCGTCGGCGCCAGGTGCATTGCTCACGGTATCGTAATGGGCATCGTTGATGACAACTTTATCCGCAAAAGCGGTACCCGGCAGATTGCCGATCAGGTTTTTACCGGTGTAATTTCCGAAAGGCACCGCTTGTTCTTCATATACCAGTCCTTGTGCCAAAAACAGGTTTCGGATAGTGTCCTGGGCATTTTTCAACTGCGCAAGTCCTGCCGTTCGGTGCCGTACACCTTCCAGATATTCCAGATCAGCGCGTATGCGGGTGCTGTCCACCTGATCTACCAACCATTGCAGATCAAAGGTTTGTTTGTCGTCCACCACCAGACGCGCCAAAAACGAAGCCGGCAGATTGGCCAGGGCCGCGATATCGCATTGAATGTTTCGAGTACCGGGCTGAACAGGAAAACCTACATCTCCGCTCACCGGCACTGAACCGGTGATGGAATAATCCTTTCCGCCATTGTGTGAAAACTGAACCTGCACCTCCAGCGGGTCGTTTTCAGCGTCTGTCACCTCGTATTGTATCTGAAGGCTGAGGTTTGCCCAATCGGGGTTTACAGTAAAAGTTTGGATAATCGGCGGCTCATTTTGAGCGTGCAACGCAAGCGCCAAATGGCCCGCCAAAAGCAGCGAGATTGATTTTTTCATGGTTACATATTTTAAAACGTAAAAATAGGCAATTCCACCAAAAAACCAACCCCGTCCACCGTAAGCTGTCCACCGTCTACCGCAAGCCGTCTACCGTCTAAAAACACAAAAGGCACGCTCTGCAGCGTGCCCATTGCAACAAACAAAACCAACTAAAAAACCTGCTTTTTCACTTCGCAAAAACTGTTTTTTGCGAATGTTGAAAATGGAACGCACAGGCGTTTTTTTTCGCTGCCTGTATTGGAGAAATTATTTTGAATGGGCTTTGAGTCTAATCATCCCAGGCATTAATATGCATAATTATTTCGCACAGATTTTACTCGGATTTAGGCACAGATTTTACGCAGATTGGGTAAGGTTTGATTTCCCCAATAATTTAAACCCAATAAATCCGCGTTATCCGCGTCATCCGTGTTCCCTAATAAACCCGCGTCATCCGTGTTCCCAAATAATCCATGGCACCCCAACTAAAAATCAGCGTCATCCACAATCAGGGAACAAAATCCCTTATCCCTTGTTCTTTGGGCCATTCACCAGTATACATCCAACTACATGCGTATTACCGCTCTTGTTTTTTTGATTTTCATAAGCGCCGGCTCATCCCTGGCCCAAAATACCGGTTCGCTCACCGGTTCCGTAAAAGATAAACTCACCCAGGAAGCACTGATTGGCGCCGCCATCAAGTTGGAAGGCACCCAAATTGGCGCTGTCACGGATGCCGACGGAAACTTCCGGCTTTCCGGTATTCCTCCCAAATCCTACAATATTGTGGCCTCTTATGTCGGCTACAGTGCTCAAACCAAATACAATGTGGTGATCACCACCGGCAATGCCAACCAGCTTAACTTTGAGCTGGAGCCGGAAGGCGCTACCCTGGGCGAAGTGGAAATCTCGGTAAATCGCTCGGTGCGCATTGCCACCGCAGAAACACCCTTGTCTATCCAAAACCTCTCGGTAGAAGAAATCAAAAGCAATCCGGGCGGTAATTTCGACATCAGCCGCGTGGTACAAGCCCTGCCCGGTGTGGGTGGTGTGGCCGGTACAGGCGCCGGTTTCCGCAATGACCTGATTATCCGCGGCGGCGGACCCAGCGAGAACGTTTTTTACCTGGACGGTGTGGAAATACCCATTATCAATCACTTCACCACCCAGGGCGCTGCCGGCGGACCGGCGGGTATCCTGAACGTGTCGTTCATTGAAGACGCTACCCTCAGCAGCAGTGCTTTCCACTCCAGATACGACAATACCCTCTCCTCCGTGCTGCAATTCCGTCAGCGCGACGGCAATCCGGAACGGATTCAGGGAAATGTGCGCGTAGGCGCATCCGAAACGGCGCTTACGCTGGAAGGTCCGCTGGGCAAGAAAAACGGCAATACCACCTTCCTGGCATCCGCCCGCCGGTCTTACCTGCAATTCCTGTTTGAAGCATTGGGATTGCCCATTCGTCCGGATTACTGGGATTTTCAGTACAAAATCACGCACAAAATTGACGCCAAAACCACCTTTACCGCCCTGGGCGTGGGCGCTATTGACGATTTCTATTTTGAAGCGCCCAAAGATGCCACACCGGAAAACCTGTACATCCTCAGTTCGGTACCCGGGGTGAATCAGTGGAACTATACCCAGGGTTTTACCCTCAAGCGCCTGATCAACAACGGCTTCTGGAACCTGACCTTCAGCCGCAACATGCTCGACAATGAGTTGGATCAGTTTACCGACAACCTTGACGGCAAGCAGAACGACGAATCCAAACGCGTACTCGGGATCAAGAGTCAGGAAATTGAGAACAAACTGCGATTCGATATCAACCGCTATGCCGGCAACTGGAAATTCAGCGCCGGCGCCATGGCGCAGTATGTGAAATACAACAACAACGCCTTTACCCGCATCCGCACCGAAATCCGCGACTCCCTGGGCAACATCATCCAGCCTGCGGTGGAATCGCGCTTCAGCACCGCCATTGATTTCTTTAAGTTCGGATTGTTCGGACAGGTTAACCGCACCTTCTTCAACGAACGCCTGGGCGTTTCCGCCGGCATCCGCGCCGACGGCAATACCTTCACCGACGATGGCGCCAATATGCTCAATACCATCAGCCCGCGCGTCAGCCTGAGCTACGCCCTGGCGCCAAAATGGAAGGCAAGCGCCTCTATCGGCAGGTACTATAAAACACCGCTGTACACCGTGCTCGGTTACCGCGATGAATCAGGCACTCTGGTTAATAAAGGCCAGCCTTATTTGCGCAGCGACCACTATGTGGCAGGCCTGGAGTTTGTGCCCACCAAAACCCTTCGTTTCACCATGGAGGGCTTTTACAAAAGATACGCAGATTACCCGGTGAGTGCGTTCAGCGGCATTTCCCTGGCCAACCAGGGCGGAGGATTCGGTATTTTGGGCAACGAACGCGTGCTGGCAGTGGGCAAGGGTGAAGCCTACGGTATGGAGTTGTTTGCCCAGCAAAAACTGAACAAAAACCTGTATTTCACGGGTTCCTATACCCTGTTCTGGTCGAGATTCAGCAACCTGAACGGCGAGGTTATTGCCTCCGCCTGGGACAACCGTCATCTGTTGTCGCTCCTGGCCGGATATAAATTCGGAAAAAACTGGGAGCTGGGGGTGAAATATCGCTGGCAGGGTGGGGTGCCCTACACTCCGCTTGATCTGGAGGCCAGTCAGCGCAATTACGCCACCCTGGGTGTGGGTGTGCTGGATAACAGTCGCCTGAACTCCCTGCGCGTGGGCGCTTTCAATCAGATGGATATCCGGATTGATAAAAAATGGAACTTCCGCCGCTGGACGCTTGATTTATTCCTCGACATCCAAAATGTGCTGAATGCTGTCAATCCGGCGCCACCTCAGTACACCTTCCAGCGCACAGCCGACGGCTCTGCCTTCCTTACCACCGATGGTCAGCCACTCCGTGCCGATGGCAGCAATGCCATTCCTTTGATCCTGGATAATGCGGATGCTTCCCTGTTGCCGAGTATCGGCATCGTCGTTGAGTTTTAAGGCGCGAAGTGGGGCACGAAGACACGAAGACGCAAAGACACTAAGGCGCTAAGTTGGGGAGGGTGTCTCATAAGTCGCATTTTTAGCTCTACCGCAGAGTCGGAGAGACGCAGAGGTTTTGATAATCAATGCTATACACCTCAGCGTTTCTCCGACTCTGCGGTAAAATTTATTTATGAGACAGCCTCTTTTTTTCTTTGTGTCTTAGCGCCTTTGCGTCTTAGTGACTTTGTGCAATAGTATCTTTGTGCCCTCGCGCCTTTGTGCCTTAGTGTCATACCTTGTGCCTTATGTCAACACAACTCCGTTCAGACCTGGAACGCATTCTGGAACACCAGATGGCTGCCGAGCAAAAATTCCTGGATAAGGCTCGTGCACTCCCGCGTGCGCAGCAGGCCAGTTTCCGTAACTTGCTCCACTACCTCGCGCTGCGACGCGAAGACCTGCGCCCTCTGCAGGATGCCCTGCACGATGCAGGGCTGTCGTCGCTCGCCAGTGCAGAGAGTCATAGTATGCGACAAGTGCAGGCAGTATTGCAGCGACTGGGGCACAACATTCCGGAGAATCAGTTGTCTGACATGGATGCCCACTTTGGCGTGCGAGCCATTCGCAAGCGTGCGCTCGATCTCTTTGGGGAAAAAGCAGAAAAAGACATCCCGCACCTGATGGTGACGTTTGAATCTGCCATGGCAGAGGATTATGGCGCAGTGAAGGAGCTGGTAAAAGCCGGCATGAACATAGCCCGGATCAATACCGCGCACGATGAGCCGGATACCTGGGCTAAAATGGTGGAAAATGTGCGCAGAGCCGCCAAATCTACCGGAAAAAGCTGCAAAGTGTACCTCGATCTGGCAGGCCCCAAGATTCGCACCACCATCATGGGCAAGGGCTGGAAAAAAGAGCGCGTCAAGTTGCGTGAACGCGAACGCTTCTTCCTGGCGGAAAGCTGGGTAAAAGTGGATCGCCGGGAAAAGGTGATTGGCTGTACGCTTCCGGGCGTGGTGAAGGACCTGCGCGCCGGCGACCGTGTGCTTTTCGACGATGGACTCTTTGAAGCCGTGGTGGAAACCCCCGGCGAACAGATGGCCGAACTGTACATGCACCGGGTTTCGGCCATTAAACCTCGCCTGAAGGCAGAAAAAGGCATCAATTTCCCGGACACCCATCTCACCGTGCGCTGCCTTACCGACTTCGACCGCAAGGTGATTCCTTTTGCCGTGGCCAATGCCGATATGCTGGGGTTCTCTTTTGTAAGAACCGCAGAAGATGTAGCAGAACTTCAACAGTTGTTGCGCGAATTCGGTCCGCCGACGCTGCCCATTATTTTGAAAATAGAAACCGCCGAGGCGGTGCAAAACCTGCCTTCGCTGCTCTATCAGGGCATGCACGAGCAGGTATTCGGCGTCATGATTGCCAGGGGCGACCTGGCCGTAGAGATCGGTTTTGAGCGACTCAGCGAAATCCAGGAAGAAATCCTCTGGCTCTGCGAGGCCGCCCATGTGCCCGTTATCTGGGCCACTCAGGTGCTGGAAACCCTCAACAAAAGCGGCATCGCCACCCGCTCCGAAGTAACCGATGCCGCCCGTGCCGCCCATGCCGATTGCGTGATGCTCAACAAAGGAAAGTACCTGCTCACCGTGCTGGCTACCTTACAGGACATCCTCCACCGCAGCGGCGGGCACCACACCAAGAAACGGTATATCTTCCGTCCGCTAAAGATAGCGGAGCGGTTTTTGGGCTAATAGTACAGGCGGGTTTAGCCTGGCCTGTTCACTAACCTTGGGCTTCAGCCCGAGGGCATAGCAGTTCATCCAAATCAAGCCGGCTTTAGCCAGTAGCGAGGTGAGCATATCATAGGCTAAAGCCCCGTGAAAGAGGGGGGCGTTTTGATCCTCCGGCTTCAGCCGGAGGTCATGGATGGCCGGAAAGTGTTCAAAGTCCGCGTCATCCGTGTTCCTCCAATCCACGTCATCCCACAAAAAATCCGTGTCATCCCACAAAAAAATCCAGGCATCCCTCTAATAATCCCAGGCATCCCATACCTTTGCATCCCGAAATGAAAAAACGACCAACGCGTACTTTCACTTCGGCAATGCCGCAAACTGGTGTCCTTTGAGCCGGTTTGCGGCATTTTTTTTAGACATTTTCGATTGAACATGCCAAGAGATACTTCCATTCAGTCCATTCTTATCATCGGCTCCGGCCCCATTGTGATCGGCCAGGCCTGCGAATTTGATTACTCCGGATCCCAGGCTTCCCGCTCGCTGCGCGAAGAAGGCATCAAGGTGAGCCTGATCAATTCCAACCCGGCCACCATCATGACCGACCCCGTTACGGCCGATCATATCTACCTGCGCCCGCTCACGCCTGAAAGCATCGAAAAGATCCTGCAGGAGCACCAGGAAGATCCCAACCTGCCGCCAATAGACGCCGTACTGCCCACCATGGGTGGACAAACGGCGCTCAACCTGGCCATTGAGTGCGAAAAGATGGGCATCTGGGAGCAATACGGCGTTCGGATGATCGGGGTGGATACCAAAGCCATCGAAACCACCGAAAACCGCGAGGAATTCAAAAAACTGGTGGTGAACCTGGGCCTCTCCGTAGCGCCTTCTTTTATCGCCAACTCCTTCCTCGAAGGCAAAGAAGCCGCCCAGAAAATCGGCTTCCCGCTGGTAATCCGTCCTTCCTACACCCTGGGCGGCACCGGTGGCGGTTTCTGCATGAAAGAAGAAGAGTTCGATGAAGCCCTCAAGCGCGGACTCAACGCTTCTCCCACCCACGAGGTGCTGGTGGAAAAAGCCGTGCTGGGCTGGAAAGAATTCGAGCTGGAGCTCCTGCGAGATCACCTCGACAACGTGGTGATCATCTGCACCGTGGAAAACCTCGACCCCATGGGCATCCACACCGGCGATAGTATCACGGTGGCGCCGGCCATGACTTTGTCGGACACCGCCTACCAGGACATGCGCAACCAGGCCATACAGATCATGCGTGCCCTGGGTAATTTCGCAGGTGGATGTAATGTGCAGTTTGCTCAAAATCCTGAAAATGAGCAACTTATTGCCATCGAAGTGAATCCCCGCGTATCGCGTTCATCAGCTCTGGCGAGTAAGGCTACGGGTTATCCCATCGCCAAAATTGCCGCCAAACTGGCCATCGGCTATTCGCTGGATGAACTGAAAAACCAGATCACTAAAACCACCTCGGCTTATTTCGAACCCACGCTCGACTATGTGATCGTGAAAATGCCGCGCTGGAACTTCGACAAGTTCCATGGCGCCGATCACCGCCTGGGTCTGCAGATGAAGTCGGTAGGAGAGGTGATGGCCATCGGTCGCTCCTTCAACGAAGCCCTGCAGAAAGCCTGTCAAAGTCAGGAAAACAACCGAACTGGTCTTGGCGCCGATAAAAAAGAGTGGCTGAAAACCGATGATATCATGGAGCGCCTGGAAAAGGTGTCGGACGACCGCATTTACCGCGTAAAAGACGCCCTGCGACTCGGTATCCCCTCCAAATCGGTGCAGAAATTCACCGGCATTGATCCCTGGTTCATCGGGCAGATCAAAAATCTGGTGAAAATGGAGGAGCAACTCCTGCGCTACAACGTACCGGAAGATATCCCCACCGATTTCTTTATCGAACTCAAGAAAAATGGTTATTCCGACGCACAAATCGCCTGGCTCCTGCGCATCGAGGAAAAACCGGTCACCCGCGAGCGCAAAAAACGCGGTATTCGACGCGTGTATAAAATGGTGGATACCTGCGCGGCAGAGTTTGAGAGTAAAACCAACTACTTTTATTCCACCTTAGATCAGCGGAATGAAAGCGTCTCCACCGACCGCAAAAAGATCGTAGTACTCGGCTCCGGTCCTAACCGTATCGGGCAGGGCATCGAGTTCGATTACTGCTGTGTACACGGTTTGCTGGCGGCCAAAGAGGTTGGCTACGAGGCGATTATGGTGAATTGCAACCCCGAAACGGTGTCCACCGATTTCGACATGGCCGATAAATTGTACTTCGAGCCGGTGTTTTGGGAACATCTGGAGGAAATCCTCGAGCATGAAAAACCGGAGGGTGTCATTGTGCAATTGGGAGGCCAAACAGCCCTTAAGCTGGCAGAAGAACTGCATAAAAACGGGTACAACATCATCGGCACCAGCTACAACGACATGGACATTGCCGAAGACCGGGGTCGCTTCTCCGATCTGTTGAAAGAACTGGACATCCCTTATCCGAAGTACGGTGCTGCCCGCGATGTTGACGAGGCGTTGGAGATTGCCAAAAAAATTCCATACCCGCTGCTGGTTCGCCCCAGCTACGTATTGGGCGGTCAGCGCATGAAAATTGTGATCAACGACAACGAACTGGAGCGCCAGGTACTCACCATTTTCAAGCACCTTCCGGACAACCGGGTGTTGATCGACCAGTTCCTGGAGCGTGCTAAAGAAGCCGAGATCGATGCGATATTCGACGGCGATGAACTGCATGTAATGGGCATCATGGAACACATTGAACCAGCTGGTATCCACTCCGGCGACTCTTCTGCGGTGCTGCCACATTACAGCCTGGGTCCGATTGTGATACAAAGCATGGTGGAATACGCAGAAAAAATTGCCAGAGCCCTGAATATCAAGGGTTTGATCAATATTCAGTTTGCCATCAAGAACGATGAAGTGTATGTAATTGAGGCCAATCCAAGGGCCTCCCGCACCACACCGTTTATTGCCAAGGCTTACGGAGTTCCGTACCTCAATATTGCCACCAAAGTGATGTTGGGCACGCACAAACTCAAGGATTTCCAGATCACCCAAAAGCTGGAAGGATATGCCATTAAAATCCCGGTATTCTCCTTTGAAAAATTCCAGGATGTGGACAAGCGCCTGGGGCCAGAGATGAAGTCCACCGGCGAAGCCATTTACTTCATCAAGGATTTGAAGGATCCGTACTTCCGGGAGCTGGAAAGGAACCGGAGTATGTATTTGTATAATTGATTTGCGCGGGATTTGTTTCGCACAGATTTTACACAGATTCAGGGCACAGATTTCACACAGATTTTGCGGTTTAGCCATCAAATGGCGGTGGTTGATATTGCCATTTTTATATTCAACCATTCAAAAAATCTGTGTGAAATCTGTGCCTTAAATCTGTGTAAAATCTGTGCGAAATATCCTCGACAACCCTACCTAAAATCCCACCCATGTTAAAAGCCATTACAATCTTCAACTGGATCGTCATAGCCATCCTGGCTTTCCTCGTCATTGCCGAGGCATTATCGCCGCACAAGGGTGGGGGAGATGCCGCCGGCCGGGGCATTGGCCAGGCACTCTATTACCTGGCTATTGCCGCTTTGGTAATCTTGTTGATACTCAATTTGTTGCCCTACAAGGCCACCAGAATTGCCGCTTTAGTGCTCATCGTGATCCCGATAGCGTATTACAAGATCAACCCCTATCTTGACCAATACAAACGCCGCCTGGCGGCCATTCGGGAAGAGGCCAAGCCCATTTTTGACCACCCGGAGCTGGAGCGACTGGCCCGGTTGATCCGCGATGGAGAAGTAGCAAAGCTTAAAGAAGCCCTGTCGGGTGTTTCTGGCAAATGGAAAGAAAAAGGAGAGTTGCTGGGGTATGCCATCGCCGAAGCTTCGCACAGCTCTTACCGACCGGAAGAAAAACTCGAATGTGTTCAGGTGTTGTTCGATGCCGGTGCAACGCTCGATAGCCTGAAACATATGGATGTTGCCGTACATTTTCCTGCGGCTACCAACGGCAATGCGCCTGTGCTAAATCTGCTCCTGGAGCACGGCGCTGACGCCAACGCTTTTCAGCCCTATTTTGAACGCCCCATTCTGTTTGAGGCCCTGGGTGGATACCAGCAACCTGCTGAATGTGTACGACTTCTGCTGGAGCATGGCGCCGACCCCAATGCACTGATGACCGACGATGGCGTGCGGAAGACCCCTCTTCAGGTAGCGGCAGAGATGGAACGCTGGGGCTTGTGCGCCATTTTATTGGAAAAAGGCGCCGACCCAAACAGGGCGAGTCGGAAAGGACAGTCCTTCCGGGATTGGGTACAGGAGGAGGCAAAAGATTTCCATCCGGATGGGTATACGAGCAGGGAAGACGTGGAAGAATTATTAAATAAAATTAAATAATATGTTGATTGTCATGGCTTGTGAACAAGCTCTTAATTTATGGCACAATAGTTGTTAATTCTTACCTACCCTTTGTGGGGTATTTTCAACTGGTGGTTTTGCATAGATGGTGACAAACAGCTTAATTCAGGATATGTTTGCCCTTTGAAATTGCCAGTGCCCTTTAATCCGGTTACCCTTCCCGCCTTTCGGACGTTCCTTGTCCGTATCTCATGTGCCGTTTGGGTCGGCTCATGTTGCTGACTCTATTCATTGTGCTTGAATTACAAAATTAAAATCCACAGGTTGCAAAAGGTTTGCAGCCTCCGGTAATCATAACAACTTGACTACTTTAATCATCCCTTCACTTTTTTCTTCTCACACCGAACAAACTAGTTTTTTTATGAAACCAACCCTACCCACTTGCCTTTTCGGGCAAATGACGACTCGCTTGGTAGTTTTAGGGCTTTTAATGCTGAGCTTCGGCCAGGCACTGAACGCCCAGGTGTTGTTTAACTACACCAACAAAACCTCCGGGGAAGGTGCTGCAGCCTCCAATATGATGGCTACCTTCCTCACGCGCGGCACGCCTGACATCCTGCAGGCCTCCGATTGCATGGGCGATCAGGGATTCGGCTCGCACGGCTGGCCAACCACCAATGTATTTAACGTTGCAACGTTCAATGCCAATGGCTGGTATGTGGAGTTCACCCTCACACCGGATCCCGGCTACGGTCTGAAAATTACCGGCTTTACTTCTCGCTCTCGCCGGGAAAATCAGACCGGAACGGCTGATGACGGCCCTATTGCCATGCGTTATGGCTTTTCTGAAGATGGCATTAACTGGACGACCATCAACCCAGGCAACCCGCTGTCCAGCAATGTTTGCACCAGTAGCGGGGTAAACCGTCCGTGGAATGGATTTGCTGAGCTGAACAGCTCTAATCCTGTAACGTTTCGGATTTACGGCCTGTCGGGCGGTTCCAACCGCACCGGCGATTTGTTTTTGCGCGATATCATTGTAAACGGGGAAGTATGTGCCGATGCACCGAGCATTACGCCGGCGCCGGCAAACTTTCTGGTCTGCTCAGGTGAAACCACCTTTAGTTCCACCTATATTATGAAGGATGCAGACACCTACGCCATAGACTTTGATGCCGCTGCTGAGGCGGAAGGTTTTGAGGATGTTGCTGCCACTCCGCTGGCAGACGCACCAGGTGCAATGTCCTGGGTGATTCCGGCAAATGCAACTCCTGGTATTTACTATGCCACAGTAACTGTAGAAAATGAATGTGGTTTTGACACTGATTATGACATTGAAATTACCGTATCTGCGCTGCCGGATGTTTCAGCCATGTTGAGCGAAACAAGTATCTGTGCAGGCGGTTCCGTGACACTGACATTTGACGACGAAGCCAACACCGGCAATACCTTCCACATTACTGCCGATCTGGTAGACGACAATGGAACCACGCCGATCGAGTTCTTCAATGTGCCGGACGCTGGGGTGTTGAACCTCACAGAAGGCGTTCATTTTTTTGGCGCGGTAGGAGGAACCGTTACCATCACCAATATAGTGGTGGAGGACGAAGTAACGGAGTGCACTACTGAAGCCGCAGACATTTCCCTGACCGTCATTCAACTTCCGAACGTCAGTGTGACCATGGACGACATGAACATCTGCGACGGTCAGGAAATCACCCTGACCTTTACGGATCTGGATGCCTCTGGGAATCTGTTTAGCATCACCGCTGATCTGGAAGATGATAACGGCACCACATCTGGTGCTATCAATTATGCCGGTATCCCAAGCGGCGCTACCGATACCTATACGGAAGGAGTGGATTTTGAAGGTTCCATGGGTAATGCCGTTTCACTGACCAATATTGTGGTTACAGATGAAACTACCGGTTGCAAAACGGAACTGTCAGACCTTAATATAACGGTGAATCCATATCCGGTGGCATCCTTCAGCCTGGTACCGGCTACACCCATCTGCCAGGGCGACCTGGTGGAGATCTACTTCAACGAATCTGCCTGGTCTGGTGGCACCGAGTTCACCGTAAGTGGAGTTGCTTCCACACCGGTATTCGGCCAAAATTCACTCACTTTTAATGAAGTGATTGACGGCGATCATGTGGATCTGACCGAGGGCACAGACTTTACGGGCGATTTAACGATTTCACAAATCACTGTTACCGAGCCGGTGTCGGGTTGCAGCGCAATGGCATATGATGTGTTCGTGGATGTATTGCCGGCGCCTGAATTTGCCTTCTCCGCATCATCTGAAAACGATGGTCCGCTCGGTGGCAATAATGGCAATGGCCCAAATACCATTGACCTGAACCTCTGCGCAGGCGATCACCTTACTTTGGCCGATTACATCGACAATGGCGAAGTAGGCTACACCGTTACCTACACAACAACGGGTAATGTAACCTACGACGGTGGAGTATTGCCACTCAATGCTGGTCCGGATAATGTTACTCCTGCCAATGCAGCAGGCTTTTTCGGCCAGGTTTACGGCGGTACGCTGGGCTACGGCCTCAACAGCGGCACTTCCGGAACGATCAACCAGGTATTTACTCCTTACCTCGACAACGACAACAGCGGCACTTTCACCGCAGGCGATTGCGAAGGCGATCCGATGTACCTGAACTACCATATCCACGCCCTGCCAACCGTAACGGTTGCTCCTGATACGATCAGATTGTGTCATGGTGAAGAGGCTACCATTTCGTTCAGTGGAAACTACGCGAATGGT
>JADZFI010000512.1 GCA_020850025.1 Saprospiraceae bacterium | reverse complement strand
CCACCCATTTTCTTGGCATAAGAACCGGAAAGGCGGGCCTGAATGGTAGCGAACTCGGAAGAACCGGCTTTGTCGCCCCAAAGGGTACCGCCTACACCGAAGTAGTCGTAGCGACCTACGGGCACCTTCTGATCGTAAGAAGCAGAGTAGGTGTTGTAGGCCCGATTTTTGAGGATAGAGGCCCACTGGTTGCGGTAGTTGGCCACGAAACGGTGATTACAGTTCATCACACCCGTCATAGCCGGATTTAAGTTCAATGGGCTTTGATAAAACTGTGAAAAGTGAATGTCTTGGGCCTGGGCCACTGCCGCGAACATCACGAAGCACAGTGTAAGAATGTGTAAAGAAGTTTTTTTCATAATCAAGACAGACCTGTGGTTTTGGTTGAAAAACGACGAATAAGGAAGTGGCAAATGCCAGATTGATTCAGGTAGAGTGTGCGAAGGTAGGTTTTTCCCAAACTTTCTTACAACCCAAAGAAAAATTTTAACAAGCTTTCCGAAAACGCCGATTCATTTCGGTCTATTTTCCTCTTAATGTTAAATCCTTTGGATACCAAGATGTTTTAACTTTTGAAAACGCTGCCTGTGCGAAATCAATCTGTGCGAAACCAATCTGTGCGAAACCCTACAACCGGCGGCTAACTTTTGTCACCATCTGCGTTTTCCAGGCCAGGAAGCTGCCGTCGAGGATGTGCTTGCGGGCTTCTTTTACCAGCCAGAGGTAAAAGCCGAGGTTTTGCAGGGTGGCCAGCTGCATGCCGAGAATTTCCCCACATATAAAGAGGTGTCGCAAATAGGCCTTGGAATGGGTGAGGCTGGTGGGCACTACCCCGCTGGGGTCAATGGGCGAAAAATCCCGCTGCCATTTCTGGTTGCGGATGTTGATGATGCCCTCCGAGGTATAAATCATGCCATGGCGGGCATTGCGGGTGGGCAATACGCAGTCGAACATATCAATGCCGCGGGCTATGCTCTCCAGAATATTTTCCGGCGTGCCCACACCCATCAGGTATCGGGGTTTGTCTTTGGGCAAAATATCGGTCACGATCTCGGTCATGGCATACATCTCCTCGGCCGGCTCGCCCACCGAGAGTCCACCAATGGCGTTGCCCTCGCGCCCGTGTGAGGCAATGGTTTCGGCAGAAATGCGGCGAAGCTCCGGGTAAGTGCTGCCCTGCACAATGGGGAACAGGGTTTGTCGGTGGCCGTACAGCGGCTCGGTGGTATCAAACCGTTGAATGCAACGCTCCAGCCAGCGGTGCGTGAGCGCCAGCGATTTTTGGGCATACTTGAAATCGCAGGGGTAAGGCGTACATTCATCGAAGGCCATGATGATATCGGCCCCGATCGTGCGCTGGATGTCCATCACATTTTCAGGGGTGAACGTATGCCTGGAGCCGTCAATATGGCTCTGAAACGTAACGCCTTCTTCCTTGATCTTGCGTCGGTGGGCCAGGGAATATACCTGGAAGCCGCCGCTGTCGGTGAGCACCGGGCCTTTCCAGCCGTTGAAGCCGTGTATGCCGCCGGCCTCCCGGAGCACTTCCAGTCCCGGGCGCAGGTAAAGGTGGTAGGTGTTGCCCAGGCATATTTGAGCCTTTATATCATCGCGCAACTCATGCTGATGCACCGCCTTTACCGTGGCGGCCGTACCTACCGGCATAAAAATGGGCGTTTCGATGACGCCATGGTCGGTTTCCATGCTGCCCGCGCGTGCACGCGAGTGCGGGTCGGTGTACAAAAGGGTAAAATTCATTCGCTTAGAGCGTGTTTAGCTTACGCAAGGTTCCGGTTGCTGTCGAGCTTGAGCAGCACGGCAATCATTAAGGTGAATCCGATCAGAGAAGAGCCGCCGGCACTGATAAAAGGCAGCGGAATACCGATGATGGGCAGCAGGCCCATGGTCATGCCGAGGTTTACGATCAGGTGAATAAAAATAATGCCTGCCACGGAATAGGCGTAGATCCTGGAGAAATTGGAGCGCTGTCGTTCGGCAATGATGGTGATACGCCAAAGGAGCCACAGGAAAAGCCCGATCAGTCCCACCACTCCCAGGAAACCCTGCTCCTCGCCTACGGTGCAGAAAATGAAGTCGGTACTTTGTTCCGGCACGTATTTGAGTTTGGTCATATTGCCTTCCAGGGTGCCTTTCCCAAGCAAACCGCCGGAGCCAATGGCCATTTTGGAGTGCAACAGATTATACGCTGCCCCCCGGGCCTCGGAGGCGGCCTCTTTCGGGCGAAGCCAAATTTTTATGCGTTGCTGCTGGTGTGGGGCCAGCAGGTTGAACAAGGCATTGGCTGCAAACAGGGTGACCACCGACAAGCCCAGCAGTACCGCCCATACCCGCATCTGACTCTGTATGAGGCTGTTTTTTCTCCAGTAATTAGGAATGAAAGCCGCCAGAAAAAGCGCCAGATGGGGCGCCAATACCAGCAAATGTTTGATAGGGTCTTCCAACTGTATGCCTGCCGGTTTCAGAACAAAATCCAGCGCCGGTATCCACCAGATGGTTAGCGGAATGAGCAGGGCAAAAAAGATCCACCATAT
>JADZFI010000511.1 GCA_020850025.1 Saprospiraceae bacterium | reverse complement strand
TGGATCCTGAGAGGGAGGGTTGGTCCCGGGTTCATGGTCATGAAAGTATAGCATGTGATCCAAAGATTGATTTAAAAAGGTGACACTCTGCACCGGAATGGATGAGCCAAAAGAAGTGCCAAAGGAACAGGTGTCCCCGATTACGCCGTCCACCTCATCCTGATTGTACACATAATAGGTATGCTCCTCCGGCAAGCTGCCTACATAATCATCCTCAAAACATCCCAGATCGAGATCCGTATGAAATCCAACATAAGTATCAACATATTGATGGGAAGACCGGTTGATGAGCTGATAATCTGCAAAAAGTGATTGAGCAACTACTTCGCTTTCATCACAATCAAAGGCATACAGGGAGACGGCGAGATCTAATCCAAGCGGGAAAGAAAAGCTTAGCTCATGTTCGGTTTGGTCATTGTAAACCCACCAAAGCATTTGATCTCCCTTCATCACTGGGTAATCGCCATCGTACACATTATATATACCATCGCTGTTGGCATCCACAAAAGGCGCAGGCAAGCTGTCCAATTTGGTACTCACCCTTGTAAAGTCCGGATTAAACCGGAAATGAACGTTCCCTCTGGCAGGCCAGGTAAGCAAATCGTAGGGTGGCATTTCGTCCAACACACCATTATCCAAGAAATCGAGCCGGAGCGACTGTATCTGTTGTTTGCTCACGGCCCACAGGCGATTAAAATCTGAAACTATGCTGTTCATGTGCCCCAGACGGAAATCGGATTGGGGCTCCCTGTAATCGCTTGCACTGACTTTAAGGAAACCACTGGTGTCCTTCGCCCCTACCCAAAGAGAATGCGAGAAAATCGTGGAGGCCATATCAGAAGGTATGTGGGAGAATGCCGATCTGGAATTATCAAAAAACAGGGTGGAGGAAGGAATCTGGTTAAGAGAAAAGTCTCCGAACCTCAACTCCCTGTTCCGATTCCTTATGAACGAAGACTCAGTCGTGTATTGTCCGCTTGCATCTGTTTTGAAAAGGAAATTCTCTGCTGGACTGCCGGTTGAGGCGCCAATCACCATCGTGCCATCGGGCAATTCCATAAACTGAGCGCAGCTCCCGGCCATGTAGGTGTTCCGCGCTATCAGATTGCCATTATTGTCAAGATGTACCAGTGCCGCCTTTCCATCAGCACTGCTGCCACCTGCCAGGAAACCGCCACCTGATTTTGGCCCGACAACCAGATAAAGCTTGTCGCCAGGCAGTTTTTTCCACAAAATATTCCCGGACAAATCGAATTTGACCACAATGGCCTCTACCATGTTGCCCGTGGCGCCAACGGCAAGCAGCCCCGAACCCGACGATGGCGTAAGGCTGTTCAGCATAAACTGGCCTGGATGATGTTGGACACTCAGGACATCGCCATTCATATCAAGCACAAGGAAGGAACCTCCCTGGGTGACGGCGTACACCGTATTGCCCAGTTTAACGGCAGCATTTACATTGTTTCCGACAGCCAGAGGTAATGGCTTTTCCCAATCGAGCTGTAGGGTGTTTGTAGCAGTGAGGGAAACCTGTCGTACAAATTTGCGCCCAGTATCCAATATTTCCGATTGCCGGTTTCAAGCATGGTGGGTCCGCCATTCTTTGGGTGAATCAGACTGTCGCTAAAGTGCATCTGTTGTATATATCCCTCGCCAGGTTGGTAAACAGCCAGGGTATAAGCCTGACTTCCATTAATACCATAACTGCTCAATCCGGTCAAAAACAATCGGTTGGATGCAGGATCATTACTAATATCGCGAATGAACAGGCTGTGTCGGAGCAATTTAGGCAATTGCTGACGATCAACAAAGCCCGTACAGATGCCCTCATTGAGTTCAAATTCGAAAATATAACTCCCTTTTGCCATCAGAATTCGACCATTCTGCCAATGTAGATCTCCGATGGATCTGGTATGGACATGCATGGCGCCCAGGTTTATGTTCCATTGGGCAAACAGGGTAAAGGATCCGGACAACCAGATAAAGAGTAGCAGACTAATTTGTTTCATGACCATCATTTTTTTATCAAGGCAGGTTACCTTCGTGGGATGCGAATTGGATATTTTTTGTTGGGAAAAACTTCCAAATCATGTTCACGCTTTTAAAAAGACAGCTCTGCTAATGAAAAGGATAGTGACTTTGATTTCTTTTTTTCTCCTGATGGTACTAAGTGAATTATTGTCGGGACAAACCGCTTTGTCTGCTTTTGAGAAAAAAAAGCCTCATTCAGCGCCTATTATCACCTCTCCAACATGGAAAAGGGTAGGGGAGACTGAGAAAAGCAGCACCTCCCTGTGGCCAATTCCGCCAGCAGCTGCCAGCCCGGCCTCAGTTGTTTTTTTACCCAGTTGGAGAGCGGAAACCCTGCCCTTTTTCTGCCGTATAGAGCATCAATGGGCCAGACAATACAATATACCCCTCAAGTTTCGACTGGGTTCGGTGGAATATGTTGACTGGCTGGAAGGCAAATAAGGGACGGCTGACAACTTTGTGACAATTTTTTTAACAGTGCGTTTGGAAACGAACAGGCCATTTCTACCTTTGCGGCACTTTTTTAACAGATCGCTACCGGTGAAGCATTTAGTCGTCATTTATAGCGCATCTAAATAAGAAGGCTTTTTAACAGTTTGTTTTGCAAGGATTGTTCGGTTTTTACCTTTGTGCCGACAATTCCGTGACACACTGAATTTACCTCCGAAAAACCTGAAAAAGTGGGATTTACCCGATTTGAAGAAAATCAACTACCTCTGATATGTTGTTGAAACGCATTTGCTGGGTTTTTGCGCTCGTCATTGCAGCCTCCTCCTCCCTCCTCGCAGGGCCTACGAAAGAAGCTGGTAAAGAACTTTTCGTCGCCAACTGCGCCGCCTGTCACAATAAAAACATGAAGGACGACCTCACCGGTCCGGCTCTTGCTGGTACCGAGGATCGTTGGTCGGCATATCCTCGCAAGGATCTCTATGCGTGGATACGCAATTCGCAGGCGCTCATCAATGCCGGTCACCCGCGCGCCAATGAACTTTGGGCAAAGTGGAAGCCAACGCTGATGAACAACTTCACCAGCCTCACTGATGAGCAGATTGAAAGTATCCTGCTCTACATCAAAGAGCCAGGTGGCGCGCCTCAGCCCGCTGCTACAACAGCAACCACTGCTGCAACCGAAGAGGAAGGCCTCCCCTGGATGTATATTGGCCTGGCCGGTATCCTCTTCCTGTTGGCTTTCGCCCTCATGCGCATTGTGGATAACCTGGCCAACGTTTCCCGCGGTCGCGACGGGCAGGCGCCGGTTCACAGAACCGCCTATCAAATACTCACGACCAAGGGCGCCATTGCTTTCCTGGTATTTGCCACAGTATTGATCTTTGGCTACAAAGCAGTGGATAATGCCACCAAAATGGGACGTGAACAGGGCTACAAGCCAGATCAACCCATCAATTTCAGCCACAAAATTCACGCAGGCATCAACAAAATTGATTGCCAATACTGCCACGATACCGCTCGGCGCTCCAAACACTCCGGTATTCCGGGCGCCAATACCTGTATGAACTGCCACTCTGCAGTGAAGAAAGGTACCATTAGCGGCACCAGCGAAATCACCAAAATCTATGCCTCTATCGGTTTCGACCCGATTACCGGCAAGTACATGGAGAACTACGAAAACTGGACCGACAAGCAGATCGAAGAGATGTACAAGAAGTGGATCGGCCAGGAGTACATGTCTGCCAACAGCCT
>JADZFI010000510.1 GCA_020850025.1 Saprospiraceae bacterium | reverse complement strand
TACTTAAGACCGATGCGCAAGGAAACAGTATATGGTTCAATAATTACGGACCACAAGAATTCCGCCGCAGAGGTCATGCAATGGTGGCCATCCCAAATGGCGATTTACTAGTAGTAGGAGAATCCGAGCCTTCACTAGGAGAAGACAAAGATGTTCTGGCACTTCGTGTGAGCGACATTGGCAACCTGATCTGGATGAATTCCTACCAGGTTTCCGGAACTTTCAACGACTCCGACGAGGAGACCAGAGCCGTTATTGCCCTTGCCGACGGCAATATGGTAGTTGCCGGAGGAACCAACGCCGAGCCTCTTGGTGCGGGGTTCCTCCTAAAGATTGACGGCGGTGGAAACCCGACGCCCATCTGGCAAAAACTCTTTGCCGATTACAATTTCTATGGTCTGGCAGCATCCGGCGCCAACCTGTTCATCTCCGGCTTCAGAAGCAATGTCGTCCTCGACGATTTGGCATTGCTCAAAACTGATGCCGAGGGAACGGTCATTTGCCAAGCAGTAGTAGGCAGAGGCGGCCTGGATGTCGGTTTCGACCTGATACCTGTTAAAGGTGGTGCTGTTGTGGCAGGCTCAACGGAACAGTTCGTTGGCGGTTTGGGCGAGTCGTATGCCTATCTGATCAAGGCCGATGCCAACTGTACCGTTCTGACCAGCTACATACAGGCCAATATCTTCCGGGATTTCAACGCCAACTGCCAGAAAGATGCCGGCGAACCAGGTCTTCGCAACTGGGTGGTGCGTGTAGAGAGTCCGTATGATACCCTGTTTACCGTAGCCAACGCCAATGGAGACCTGAAAGTGGAGGTAGATACGGGTGCTTATAAAATGGTGCTGTTCCCTCCCAACCCATATTGGAAAGGATGCGACTCCATTATTGACATTCATGTAGCCTCCTTTTACGATACCGTTTATGTAAATGTTCCGGCCAGAACATTGTTTGACTGTCCGCGCAACGAGGTGGACATTACTACACCTATCCTGCGCCGCTGCGCCGATAATGTTTACAGCATTCGTTACTGCAATTCCGGCACCATCCCCTCGGTAAATACCCAGGTGCAAGTGGCGCTTGACCCGCACATGACGCTAACGGGCAGTTCCATTTCTGCTTTTCCGCAAGGAGATAATGTTTACCTGTTCAACCTCGGAACCGTAAACAATGGCGACTGCGGCACTTTCACGGTAACTGCTTATTTAAGTTGTGATGAAACTGTGGTTGGCCAGGCGCACTGTGTGACGGCAGAAATATCTCCCAACGACTTTTGTGGCATCAATACCGGCTGGGACGGAGCCATTATCGCAGCTAAGGCATTTTGCGAGAATGATTCCATAAAAATGTTGCTGGAGAATATTGGTACCGGCGCAATGGGCGGACCGCAAGGGTATGTGATAACAGAAGATATCATCATGCTCACCCCTCCAGGCAGCTCCGATTACAAATTTGATCTGGATGCCGGCCAGAGCCAGGTAGTTTGGTCTACTGCAGCCAACGGCAGTACCTTCCGCATCATCGCCGAGCAAAGCCCGGGTTACCCAGGCACCAGCTACCCGACAGCCGCTATTGAAGGCTGTATTTCCGATACAAGTACCAGCGAGGTATCGCTGGGATTTTATACCATGTTTCCTGAAGACGATGCAGATGTTTTCATCGAAAGCGACTGCCAGGAGAGCAACGAAACCGATTTTAATCCCTTGTACTCAAAAAGAGGCCATCCTAAAGGCTATGACGTGCCTCATTACGTCAGTCCACAAACCGATTTGGACTTTGTAATCCAATTCCAGAATACCGGTGCCGATACAGTGCAGCAGGTCGTGATTCGCGACACCCTCTCTGCTGCACTGGACCCGGTCACGGTGTTCCCCGGAGCTGCGAGCCATCCCTACCAATTCGACATCTTGGGCAATGGTATCGTAGAGTTCACTCTCTCCAACCTTAATCTCCAGCCCGGTGGCGGTGCGTTAAGTGAAGGATTCGTCAAGTTTCGCGTGTCTCAAAAACCGAATGTGCCGTGCGAAACCACGATCTTCAATAGTGCCGCCATCTACTTCGACTTCAACACGCCGGTGTTTACCAATACTACATATCACACCGTTTGCGACAGTTTTATAGTGATCACCGACACCAAAGAGGTGTACGTGAAAGGAGCAGAAGTGACGGTATATCCAAATCCTGCTTCAGAAAGTGTGAATTTCAAGGTTGAAGGTGTAAACGCCAAAGAATACACCCTCTTCCTGTACGATATCCAAAGCCGATTGCTTACTTATCAATCTTTTAATCATTCCGAATTCCGACTGCTCAGGCAGAACCTTCCTGCCGGGCAAACATTGATCTACCAACTTGCCGCAGACGGCAAGTTGGTAGCCTCCGGGAAACTGATCGTGAAGTAATGTGGGGAATGGGGTTAATGTGGGGAATGTGGGGAATGTGGGGATAAAGCCCGGTTTTACCGTAGAATTTGACAACATTTTTGTCTAAAATAATCCAAATTCCGATTTACATCAAGGTTGCCTGTGGAGCTTCATGCTTTGCAGGCAACCTTTTTTTAATGGGAATAATGTGGGGAATGTGGGGAATGTGGGGAATGTGGGGATGAAGCTCTAAAGAATACCTAAGCTCAGCGCCTTCTGCGGAAATCTGCGGGTTATTTGCGAGATCTGCGGGAAAAAAATCTGTGTAAAATCTGTGCAAAAAATCTGTGTAAAATCTGTGCGAAACCAACCTCTGCGGAAATCTGCGGCCTTTCTGCGAGATCTGCGGGAAAAAAACCGTGTGAAATCTGTGCGAAAAACTTCTGCGAGTTCTCCGGGAAATATCCCCCCGTATCCCTTCGTTATGCCCCTAAATATCATCCTATGCAAAAACTAACCCTCTGGCTTGCCCTCCCGCTTTTACTGCTTACCACCCAATGCGCCTCTTTGAAACAAAACCGCTGGTTGAGCGCCCACCAGAAAGAACTGAGTCGGCTGGCCAACAGCAATCTGCCTGCGGAACAAAAACTCGACGGACTGGTGCAGGATTACATCAAATTCATGCAGGAAGACCTGAAGTTTGTGGATCCGGTCAAGGGCGTTAAATACGTACAGAAGTACCACAGCCAGAACCGCGCTTCCATGGAAAAAATACTGCGGGAATCAGAAAAATGGCAGGGAAGCCTCAATACACTGGACAAAGTAGCCCTCGGGGTGCGCACTGTACAAAAGCCTTATCTGCGCGATCTGATTGATCTGGCCCCCAAATTCAAAAGGAAATACAAGCAATATGCAGCCGTTTTGGAAGTGACCGGAAAGATCACCGGCGGGCTGACTAAATTTGCAGGGAAGGAACTTTTTTAACCACATCCATGAAGCCCTGGTTTTACACATCGCTCCTGATAAATGTGTTGGGCATCTGCCTGGCCCTTTTTGCCGTTCAACGCCTCGGCGGATGGAAATATACCTGGCTAAAACTACAGCGCCAGACCGCCGGACTGTACCACCATCGTCTGGAACATTTTGAACGCCTAGACGAGCAGCCGGGCGCCATCATTTTTCTGGGCGATAGCCAAACCGAGCAAGCCGAATGGCATGAATTATTTGGCGATAAGCCTCCGGTACTCAACCGCGGTATTTCCGGCGATTATGTGCAGGGCGTACTGGATCGTTTGCCGGAAGTGCTTCGCCACAAACCCTCCAAAATAATCCTGCTGATCGGGGTAAACGACCTGATCTTCGGGAGCCGCGTGGAAGATATCGAAGCTGTTTACAGCAAAATTGTGGCACAAATCCGCACACAATCTTCCCAAACAGAACTCTACCTGTTGAGCTTGTTGCCGGTGAACAATGATCAGCGCAAATCAGGCACCAACAATACCAGAATCTCAGCATTGAACAACCGAATTGCCGGCATTTCGCGAACCTATGCCCTGCCATTTGTAGACATCGCTACAACGCTCAAGGATGCCGAGGGCAATCTTGCCGAGCGATTCTCTGAAGACGGATTACACCTTAACGGACTTGGATATCAGGTCTGGAAAAATGAAATTCAGAAATATGTGGAGCAAGGCGAGTGATCGCATGTCTATTCCTTGATCTTCGCGAAATGCTCGTAATAACCCGGGCGATTTTCACTTTCGATGCCTTGCTCAAATTTATTGCTGACGATAATGCGCTGCAGAGGCGCGAATAGCGGTATTTCGGGTAGATCGTTGTAGAGCACTTCCTGTATCTTCAGATAGTCCTGATTGCGCCTGGCTACATCAGGTTCAACCCGAATGGCTTCAATGAGACGGTCGGCCTCTGCGCTGGCATAATTGGAACGATTGTCGCCGGCGGGCACAAGACTTTTTGAGTGAAAACGCTGGTAATACTCCACCTGACCCGGGAATAAGGCTACACCCAGAATGGCACTGTCATAATTGCCGTTTCGGGTATCGGTCGTCATGGTGCTGAGATCGGCACTGACCAATTGCAGGTCTATACCAGCTTGTTTGCAGTTTTCTTTCAAACTGTTGGCCGTCAGCTCATTGACTTTGGAGGAGGTAGCAGCCAGCAACCTGAACGACAGCGGTTGTTTTTTCCCGTTCAGGATTTTATCGGCAATTCCGTCGCCATCGGTATCTGACCAGCCTGCCTGAGCAAGCAATTCTTTCGCCTTGGCAATATTGAAATCAGGTGGCGTCAGGCTTTTATTATAATAGGGCCGGTTAGGCGGCATGGGCACTGCTATACGGACAGCCATGCCACGTTGCACCTGATTGATCAGGTAATCGTAATCAACGATATGGGTAAGCGCTTTACGTACCAGAGGATCGGCCAACACCGGATTTTTGTGATTAATCAGCCAACGATTATACATGGTATAGCCCAATGTCAGGAAATTGTACCTGGCAGCCAGTGAATCAGAGACTTTCCACTCCAGGAACTTGGCAGGGTTGATAGAACCTCCCACCAGATCCAACTCTCCACTTTTCAGCATATTTTCAAGCGCCAGGTCGTCTTTAACGACTTTATACACCAGTTTTTTGGGATATACGTTCAGCATGGGGTATTGCTCTGAAACCTTATCCCCCCACCAGTTTAGTTTTTTGACCAAAATGGCGCCTTGTTCATTCATGATTTCCAGGCGATAGGGACCACTTCCGGAAATGGCATTGGGATCATTGGCAAATTTTGCTTCGCTGAAATCCTTTACAAATGCCTCCATATTCGGGTCGGATGCCAAGGATTTAATCCTGGAAGTATCCAGAAAATCGGAAAGTGACACATTGGTCAAACGGTTATTGGCATCGTACTGGTAGGCCGGATAGATGGGAGTACTGCAGAGTGCTTCCAGAGAAAGGAAGTAAAAGGAGCTCAAGTAAACCGTAAATTTTTTAGGGTCGGTTGAATCAATATCCAATCCCGAAATTTGAGCCAGGTATCCGCGGAATAAAGTCGGGAGGTTGGGATGCAATACCAATTTAAGGGTGAATGCTACATCATGGGCTGTAACCGGCGAACCGTTATCCCATACAGCCTCCGGTATGATCGCAAAATCGTAGGCATATTGACCTTTGCGGGGCCCCTCCTGAACTTGTCTTGCAGAGGGGATCGACTGAACTAAAAGAGGTTTCATTTCCAGGCTCTTGGGATCCAGGTCTCCCAGGGTCTGGAAGATTTGTCTGGAAAGATAGGAAGAAGGCGCATGGCCCCCGGCCATAAATACATTGATATTGGCCGGTGCAGCATCCAGACGCACATATACTTCTTCCGGTACCCGCACTTTTTTCTTACCAAATAGGAGCGGATACAGCAACCAGGCAGCCAGTAGTATGGCTACAGCTATCAGGATTCTTCTAGGGGTAAAAAAACTATTGTTCATCAAACAAGGATATGAAGTGAGAGATATCAGGCGTCAATGGTCCGAGTGGGTTTAATGCAATGAAACCACACTCAGGTGATGCAAGGTATGAGCGTGTGCCTTGAATTAGTATGACATCAGTCGAAAAAATGAATACAAGAGTGAACAGAAAGGTCGCTGTACTTGAGGATTGCAGGGGCAGAACACCTGAAGCTGCATTGGTTGTTGTGTTATAAAAACCGGTCTTTCCATTCAGGCCGTGGAAGCATACATGCTTCCTTTTTCCCAAACCATCGGTACCTATTTCGGGCAATCAGGCGATAGATGCCATCGCGCAGCCAACGGGGTATCCACCGGAACACATACAGCCAGGACCAGGCGCCACCCAGTAGACGTACAATCTCCAATGGCGCATCTGAATGCGTTAAAACCCGCCCGCCGGACACTACCACCACCGAATCGAAGGTTTCCGAAGACAAGCCATTTGCTTCCATTAATTGCTTTCCAAACTCGGATTGCAACGCTGCAAAGCGGAAAATGCCCTTTTTATCGCGCACCAGAACCCACTGAACGGAGGCATTACACAGGTTGCACACCCCGTCGAACAGCAACACCGGATGCCCGACGCCCTCTGAAAGTTGATGTAAATTTGTTATCTCCTTCATCCCAAATGAATTTGAATTAACTACATTCGCTCCCACATTCCCCACATTAACCACATTCTTCACATTCCCCCCATTCTCCCTAATGCCCACCGCACTCACCATAGTTTTCGTCGGTTGCACGATTTTTTTGTCGCATTGGTTTGCGGCACTGTTTGCCCGTA